>NZ_LDVA01000301.1:0-8257 GCF_050768715.1 Burkholderia sp. ZZQ-2
CGCACCGGCGCGCGCAAAGCACGGCGCGGATCTCGTCGACCTGTCGCATGCGGACGGCGACATCGACGCGCTGCTCGTACACGTGGGCGACGACAGCTACCAGGGGCGTGTCGCCGTCGAAGCCAGCGACGACCTGCGCAGCTGGCGCTCGCTCGGCAGCACGCAGTTGCTGAAAGTCGGCCACGGCGACGACATGCTCGTGCAGGAACGCATCGCACTCGAAGGCGCGGCGCCGCGCTACCTGCGGCTCGACTGGCTCGACGGCGCGCCCGCGATCGCGTCGATCGACGTCGAGACGCACCCGCGCGATGCGCGCGGAACCGACACCGCGTCCGTGCCGCGCCAATGGCGCGACGCCGTGCGCGTGCGGGCCGGCGGCACGCCCGGCGAGTACCTGTTCGACACCGACGGCGCGTATCCGGTCGACCGCGTGCGCATCGACCTGCCGCAACCGAATACCGTCGCGCGCGCGACGCTGCAGAGCCGCGCCGACGCGCAGGCGCCGTGGCGCGACGTCGCGGGCGCCGTGCTGTTCCGGCTGCAGGGCAAGGCCGGCGAGCAGCGCAATCCGCCGCTCGAGTTCGCGGCGAATACGGATCGCACGTGGCGGATCGTCGTCGACATGCGCAACGGCGGATTCGGCAGCGGCCAGCCGGCCGTCGCGATCGGCTGGCATCCAGCCGCGCTGACTTTCGTGGCGCGCGGCGCACCGCCGTTTACGCTCGGCGTCGGCGACGCGTCGCTCGTGTCGTCGGCCGTCGGCCGTGACGCGCTGCTGGTCGGCATGGCCCCCGAAGTGCGGCCCGCGCGCGTCGGCGCGGCGTTGCCGGTATCGGCGGTCACGCCGGCGCCGGCCGCCGACACGGACGCACCGCGCCGCTACGTGCTGTGGGGCGCGCTGGTCGTCGCGGTCGGCGTGCTCGGCACGATCGCGTGGCGCCTCGCGAAAGGCGGCGGCGAGTCGAGCGGCCGCGACGAGTGAGGCGGCGCGGCCGAGTCGGGCTTCGATCGCCGCGCGGTCAGTGTGGCCGGCGCACGCGGGTTCAGGCAGGTGCGGCCCATCGCCCATCGCGATCTCGTCGCGCAAGTGAAGAACCTGTCCGATCCGGCCACCTACGTGCGGATCGGTGCGGCCATCTCATGAAGGTGCGCGTCAGGGCATAAAAAGCGCGTAAACGTCCGTTTCGCCGCGGCGCGGCGGGGGTGTCTCGAGGGCCGTACACGAGCGGGAGCGCCACACTCCGCTCATCCGGCGTTTACGCGGCAAAACAGGAGCAGGAACCGGAGCACGGCGTTCAGCCGAAGGTGTAGCGCCCGTGCTGGCGCGGACGCCACGGCGACGAGCGGCAACTCGCGGCACCGGCCGCGCGTCGCGCCGCCCAGCCTGCGCCACGTCGCACGTACCGATCGCGCCGGACCAGCGCGGCCACGCGCGACGGCAACGCATGAGCAACGCGCCGCACGGCCGCCATGCGCGCGGCCATTCGCGACGCCGGCGATGCCGACGACATCCGGCGCACGACATGCGCGACGGGCCGCTTGCAGAGGATCGCGCTGTCGTAGCGCTTGCCGTCGAAGCGCATCACGTCGACGACGTCGAAACCCTGCGAGCCGTAGAACGCGAGCAGGTGCGAAGCGGGATGCGGCGTATCGAGCGCGAGCAGCGTGTAGCCGCGCAACGCGGCCCACCGCTCGGCGAACGACAGCAGCAACGCGCCGACCCCGCGGCTCTGGCAATCCGGGTCCACCGCCACCTGCCGCACGCTCGCGACGCCTTCGCGCCGGTACAGCGGGCAGGCCGACGACGGATCGGTCGCATACAGCGTGGCCGTGCCGATCACGCGCCCGCCGCACACGGCGACGTAGCACTCGCCCGCTTCCGCGCGACGGCGCGTGACGGCCTCGTCCTGGTCGACACACGTACAGTTGAGCCCCATCGCGCCGAGCCGCGCGAACGCGCGATGCAGCATCGGCGTGAGTTGGGCATAGCTGTCGAAGGCCGGATCGAAACGCCGCACGATCACCCGGTCGGCGCACGCGGAAGGCGGCGCGGCAGGCGTGTGTTCGGCGATCGCGTTCCAGGGTATCGACATTGCCATGCTCCGTGGTTGGGATGCCCGAAGTCTATGAGCGCGCCGATGGCCCCCGCAAGAAAAAATGTCGTAAAAGTTTGGGGACGTGCGTGCGGGAGAAACGGTTGCGACGGTGCACGCCGCGGCGGCGCGTGCGTCATTGCGAACGCATGACGGCACACCGATCGTTGCGCACGCAAGCAATGCATCGAGCGCGACGGCGTCGATCGCCGGCGCGCGCCGTTGACACATGCTGCAGCGCCATCCACACTCGCCGGATCCTTTCCGCTCCAGGCGCGCCCATGATCACCTGCTTCCTTCGCTACGTCATCGATCCGTACAAGCTCGACCAGTTCGAAACCTACGGCAAGATGTGGATTCCGCTCGTCGAGCAGTTCGGCGGCACGCATCACGGCTACTTCCTGCCGTCCGAAGGGGCAAACAACATTGCGCTCGCGATGTTCTCGTTCCCGAGCCTCGCCGAATACGAGCGCTACCGCGAGCGCTCGATGGACGATCCGGCCTGCCAGGCCGCGTTCCGCTACGCCGAGGAAACGCACTGCATCGTCAGCTACGAGCGCAGCTTCTTCCGGCCGGTGTTCGACTGACGGGCCACGGCCCGGCGCATCGCGCCCCTTTTCCTGACCGGGACGAAAAAAAGCCCCGCCTGCATCCGCGCGGCGGGGCCAACCCATGTCAGTAGAGACATCATGGAGGAGACGGGCCCATCTTATCGACCGCGGCCGGCCAGCCCAACCAAGCATTTCTGCTATCGATCCGTGCGGCCGCGCGCACGATTGCCCGTGCCTCCCGGCATATCGATAGAACGAAAAGTCGTTTTCAGAGTGGCGGCGGGGTCGTTACCATCTGGTTTTTAAGCCTGTGCTTAGCCGGGCAAGCCATCCCCAAGGAGCGCCCCTTGACTGCATTCGATCAACACCGCCGCCCGTTCGTCGTCGGCATTGGCGGTACCACCCGGGCAGCGTCGTCGACCGAACGCGCGCTGTCGTTCGCGTTGCGCGGCGCGCAGGCAGCCGGCGCACGCACGCGCCTGTTCGACGGCCCGTTCCTGCATACGCTGCCGCACTACGCCCCCGAACACAAAACGCTGACCGACGCGCAGCGCGAACTGATCGACGCCGTGCGCCAGGCCGACGCGATCATCATCGCGACGCCCGGCTATCACGGCGGCGTCTCCGGCCTCGTGAAGAACGCGCTCGATACGCTCGAGGAACTGCGTGCGGACGATCGGCCCTATCTCGACGGACGCGCGGTCGGCCTGATCGTCACCGCGTACGGCTGGCAGGCGGCGGGCACCGTGCTGACGTCGCTGCGTTCGATCGTGCATGCACTGCGCGGCTGGCCGACGCCGTTCGGCGCGACCGTGAACACGCTTGAAACGCGCTTCGACAGCGCCGACAGCTGCTCGGATCCGAAGGTCGTCGCCCAGCTCGAGACGGTCGGCACGCAAGCGGCCGAGTTCGCGCTCGCGTTCGCGTCGCATCGCGCGGCCTCGCATGCGGCGTCGGTCGATGCGCTCGCGCCTGTGCTGAAGATCGCCAACCAGTAATTCCCCCGCCTTTCACCGCCCGCGCCCGGACGACCCCGTTCGCCGGCGCGGGCGGTGCACATTCGGACGAACGGCCGCGCGCCGTGCACGCCGACGCTGCCCCCGGTTGCCCTTTCCCCGTACCCCGCGCCGATAACGATTCGGCCCGCCGCGTGATTTGCATTGGCCGAAAGATTGGTTCACGCGGCCGGCGGGTTTTCGTACGCTGAACATCCGAACTCTCTCCGCGCACGTCATGAACCGTACGATCCGCTACAAGGGCTACGAAGTCGCCCCCGCTGCCGCCCGGTTGCCGAACGGGCTGTTCGCCGCCAACCTGACGATCGCGAAGGCAAGCAGCGGCCCGTCGCCGCGCTCCGTCTCGTTCGACGCGATCGATTTCTTCTTCGAGGAAGAACACGCGCTTGCCTACGCGTCCCGCTGGGGCCGCCTCTGGGTCGACACGCACGCGTGACGCACGCCTGGCCAGCGTGCTATCGTTTGTCAATAAAGTTGAGCGGTGTACATGAATAAAATCAATGGCTTGCAAAAAACTTTGCCATGATTGCTCGCTTCATTTTGCCATACAAGGTGAGCAAAAGCCGCTGAATTGACAAGAAATACGAGCACTCGCTAATAGGCTTGATTCTTCCCAAGATGGGGCGGTCTATCGATCGATTTTCGTCAAGATAGGCCGAGCACTATAGCGGAAGTGGCCTCCCACGCCACCTCCGCTCACAACTCTAGTCGGCGGGACTAGCATTGACCGGAACCATCATCAAATCCGTCAAGGCTTCCGCCACTTGTCCGGCTTCCCGGCACTCGTAGTACGCACCCGCTCCACCAGCACAGGGCCGCTCGGGTTGAGTTCGCGTGCACGTTCAATCGCTTCGCGTTGCGTCGTGGCAGTTGCACTTGCCCGTTGCGAATTCGGACGACGAACTGCGTAATCGCCTTCATCGAGGCGACGCTCAACAAAGATCTTGTTGGTCATTGGTCTACTCCGTAGCTGATTGAAGTTGCTTACCGGTCAGGAAGCGCAAGCAAGTTGTCGGTCCAGCGCCCATCGGCGACCGTTTGCACATACTTGGTCCTCCCGTTGTTGTTGACGTGTACCCATGCTCCTTGTCGTTGAGGGTTGCGATCCGGGCACCAGACGGAATTGTTCCCCTGACGCTCGATGTACGAGACCATTTGATCGCGAGTGAAAACCCCGCTTTCACCGACAGCTCGATCGCCGTCCCACACTTGCCACCACAGATGCGTGATGTGTTCGTGGCCTGCACCGCCGCCCATCCGTTTCGCTACGCACTTCAAAGTCCTTGCCATGGTTGGCACCTCTTCAAAAATTGAGGAACGCGCCAACAAAATGTTCGGAGTAGGCGCACAAAAAATATAGGCGCCTCGAATTCACTTGTCAAGCATGAAAAGTGCGCCTACTCTGAACATCGGGTAGTCAAGAATGGGGGGCCCCTACCCATTCGCGTGACGCGTTCCCATCATCGGCCGCCAGCGAGCGTGCGATCTATACAGGAGAGTGAAGTGGCAACCCCCTTGGGCGAAAAGATTCGAGCCGAGCGCAAACGTTTGAAATTGACACTGGATGCGCTTGCCGAGAAGACAGAGTCAAGTAAGAGCTACATTTGGGAGTTAGAAAATCGCCCCGTAGTGCGCCCGTCTGCAGACAAGATCTCTAAGATTGCGGCGGTGTTGGGCGTGACAGTGGAATTCTTGCTGGACGATGAGAAGCAGGAAGCATCGCAATCGGATGTAGACGAGGCTTTTTTCAGGCGTATCGGTCGCCTTGATGCGACTAAACGTGCCCAGTTGGAAAAATTTCTCAAGGCGATAGACGACGATGAGTGAGCCGACGACGCCAGCCGCGTGGGGTATCCAGTTGTCGAAATTGTGGACGCAAAGTGGTCAATCTTTCCCGGTCGACGTACAGGTGCTCGCGCTTGAGGTAACCAAGGCCAAATTTTCGGACCCGGTTGGCGTCATCAAGCCTCACGGTGTTGCCGGCATCGACGGCATGCTCTCAAAGAGAAAAAGCAAGGGCGACTGGTGCATCTCATATGACGCGGCGGTAACCATCCCCGGACGTATCAATTTCACGCTGGGGCACGAACTGGGCCACTACTTTTTGCATCGAGCGATGCGCGATACCTTTACGTGTGGCCAACTCGAAACGATGGGCTACAACGAAGGGGAGTCGAAAAAGCAGGAATCGGAAGCCAACAAATTTGCGTCGTTCCTGCTCATGCCAGCGGACGATTTTCGGCAACAAATTTCCGGACAGCCGATTACGGTTGATCTGCTCGGCCACTGCGCTTCTCGGTACGACACATCGTTCACCGCCACCACATTGAAGTGGCTGGACATCACGGACGAAGCAGCCATGCTCGTGGTTGCGCGGGATGATTTCATATGCTGGAGCTACCCCAGTGCCCGCGCATCGAAGTTGGGCTGCTACATGCCTCCAGGAGCACCCGTACCCTCCGCGTCAGTCGAGCGCTTGGCAGAAGCAAATGCCGCGAGAGACCGGATCGTTACGGTGCCCGCAGGCGTGTGGCACCCATCGTTCGAAGCAGAAGAGTCTCTGATCGTCTCCGACCAGTTCGACCTCGCCATCTTCTTGGTTCGATTTGTGTCGCCTGGACATATCGAACATGCCGAGGATGCGCCCTCTGACGCGGCCGACTTTCTGACTGAACGAGCGAAAGGATTGAACTGGACGCGCCAATAGCTTAGTGCGTGTTCTACCGTATCACCACAAATTACAAAGGAAACCGGAATGTTCGATCCAATGTTGCCGAATCGAGAGATGTTCATCCAGGACCCAGCCGGGTACAGCCTCTCCGGATGGAGCCGTTGGGCGATGCTGGCCGCAGCCCATGGTGCTGACGTCGATCCGACCAATGCTCCCAGCAGCGACGATCTAAAGAGTCCGATTTTGTGGCTGACTCAAGCCGAGGCGATGGCTCAGGCAGCGGTAACGCTCGTAAAACAGCAACCGAATTTCGACAACATGCCGACCGAACTGCGGGGAATTTGCGATTCTCAGTACTGCGCAGTCGCCCTCATGTTGGTTGGTTATAGCTTGGAAGTCTGCCTGAAAGCGATGATCATCCTCCGCGCAGGAGTTGCCGCGTACTCTGAAGCTGAGCGTGACCACAAGCATCACGAACTTCATCGTCTCGCGAATTTTATCGATGACCTCTCCCCCAAAGAACTAGCAACACTTGAACTTCTCACACACTTCGTATATTGGGCGGGCCGCTATCCCGATCCGGGCCAGAAGGGTATTGGAGCGACCCCACGTATCTGAGGACACGAGGACTCTCTTAAAATAAGGGATAGTCTTGTGCCTATCAGTAAGCCTAGTCATTACGTGGAAAGCATCGAAATTCTGACCGAGCCGGAGCGCCGTCGTCGGCGCACGGCGCAAGAAAAAATCGCCATCGTGCAGGAAACATTGGAGCCGGGAGCGTCGGTGTCGGCCGTTGCACGTCGGCACGGCGTCAACGCCAACCAAGTGTTCGGCTGGCGCAAGCAATACCAGGAAGGCAGTCTGGCGGCGGTGAAGGCAGGCGAAACCGTTGTGCCGGCATCTGAGCTGGCCGCCGCCATCAAGGAAATCAAGGAACTGCAACGGCTACTTGGGAAGAAGACGCTGGAGGTCGAAATCCTGAAAGAAGCCGTGGAATGGGGCCGTTCAAAAAACCTGATTGCGCGCTCGCCCTTGCTGCCGGGGGACGACCGATGAAGACGGTCTGCGAAGTTCTCGGCGTGGCGCGCTCTGCCGTGGCGGTGAAGCGAGCTCGCTCGTCCGACTGGCGCGATGGTCGCCGTGCCCGCGTGACCAACGATGCCGGGCTGGTCGAGGAGATTCAGGCCCATGTGGCGCACCTTCCCACCTACGGCTACCGCCGTGTCTGGGCGCTGCTGCGCCGCAGTCGGGAGCAGAGCGGTGCGCCGTGCATCAACGTCAAGCGCGTGTATCGGGTCATGCGGGAGCATCAGTTGCTGCTGCGCCGCCCTGGCGTGCGGCGAGATAAGCGGCGACATGACGGTCGCGTTGCGGTGGACCGCAGCAACACCCGCTGGTGCTCCGATGGCTTCGAGTTTCGGTGCGACGATGGTACGCCGCTGCGCGTGACGTTTGCGCTGGACTGCTGCGACCGCGAGGCGATTAGCTGGGCAGCAACGACCGGCGGGCATAGCGGTGATGTGGTGCGCGACGTGATGCTGGCCGCCGTCGAACAGCGCTTCGGCACCACGCAGGCCGCGCAGCCCATTGAATGGCTGACGGACAACGGCTCGGCCTACATCGACCACCGCACGCGCAGCTTCGCTCGCGAACTGGGTCTTGAGCCGCTGACCACACCGGTCCGTTCGCCGCAGAGCAATGGCATGGCGGAATCGTTCGTGAAGACCATGAAGGACAATTACGTCGCCTATATGGACAAGTCTGACGCACCAACAGCGCTCTCGCGTCTGGCTATCGCGTTTGAACACTACAATGAGCGCCACCCGCACAAAGCCTTGAAATACCGCTCGCCTCGCGAGTTCAGGCGTAATGCGGTGTCATCAACCTAACGGTGTCCGCGTGTCCTGAGTTACAGGGGCAACTCCA
>NZ_LDVA01000302.1:0-27734 GCF_050768715.1 Burkholderia sp. ZZQ-2
CGACGGACATCAGGATGCTTGCCGCCAACGCGGCCAGTGAACGCTTCGTCATACCCCACTCCAGTTATTTCGGTGAACTTAATACGGCAGTTCGTGATGGTTTTTCCCGGCCCGGTTCGCGCCGGGCCGCCCACTGCATCAATTCAGATTGAACGAGAACGGTACCTGGACCCGCACCGACTGGCCCTGCGCGACGCACTTGAATCGTTTTACGGTGTTGTAGGCAGCGCGATCGAGGACCGGATCTGCCGACTGCGCCACGCGCTCGTTCGTGATGTTCCCTTCCGCATCCACGACGAATTCGATGGTTACGTCACCCGTGATGTTGTTTTCCTGCGCTTCCTTCGGATACTGGATCGACGCGCGAAGCGCGTCCGAATTCGGGCAGACGACACCCACGTCATGGCTGACGGGCTTGGCCGGCGCCGGGGGCGCCACGACCGGCGCCTGCACGGCCGGCGCGGAGGGTACCGGGGCCGACTGGTGAGTGATCGTCGCCTGCGGCGGCGCCTGCACCGGCACTTCCGGCGGCGGGACGAACGGGGGCGGCGGCGGCGCGAACTTCGGCGGCGGGAGTTTGACTACGGGCATCGGCGGTGGCGGCGGCGGCTTGACCGGCTCGATGATGCGGGTTTCGATCGGGTGCTGGATCACCTGCACGACTTTCGTCGCCAGGCCGTTGAGCAACGCGTAGATCAGCACTGCGTGCAGCACCAGGACGATTCCGACGCCGCCGAACCGGCGTACCGGATTCTGTTGCTTCTTGCCGAACTCTCGCGGACGGCCCAGCGTAGCCAGTCCGCTGTTCGACGTAACCAGACTTTCTTCGACTTTCATGCCCACCATCCATCCCCCAAGCGATTCGCCCAGTTTCGGATTGCTGCCGGCGGCGAAACCAGGTCGGCATCGCCATCGCATCTACCCGAACATTTCATTTCAAATTCAATTTGCAATCCGAATTGAAAGAATTGCATTCGAATTCCAATACACTCTTTTTCAAGGAATCGTTCCGGCCGGCGCGGCCCGGTGTTGCACCGGAAAACCACGCGCCTGCACGTTCAGGCAATTGTCAGCTGAGCGGGCGGCGCCGCGTGTTTCGTATGACGATTCACCGTTCGTTACGCGGTGATGTCATTGGCGCCGTTCACTTGGGTGCAGAAGATAGCAAGGAAAAAATTTTGCCGTCAAACTTTATTTGATACCCGAATACAAAGTTTGGAGGGGATATTCAAATAATATTCCGGTAAGCACAAATACAACTTTTATTATTAATTTGGTAATTGAATTGTATGGGTATATGCGAAAACGGATATTGATCCGCTTCAACATAAATATCGGCATATCTCCTGCACCGCACCAAAAAAGGGCATTCGGAAAGTAACCTCGAGGATGCATCCCTCGCCTCGTCATCGCCCGCATGTCGACGGGCATGCCGGTCGACCGCCTCGAACTGGCCGGGATCGTTTCCTCAAGGACGGCGCACCGGAGATGCCGAACCAGAGATACCAGAACAGTTAATCTGGAATGCGACTTAAATTAAGGATTGGTCGGCTGCCGTAAATACGCCGCCAAAAATTCGGATAGCGAATTAACTATCCGACGGCCATCCCGCTGACAAGACCTGCAACCCTGTCACACTCGCACCGACAAATGCCCGTGCACCGCAAGCGTCAGGACTGCATGCCCTGCATCTTGTGCGAGAAATGCGCACGCTCGGCCGTCTCCATCAGCGTCAGGAATTCATCCTGCATCATGTGGATCAGCGCTTCGTGGTCGCCGGCCTCGAAATAGACTTCCGGCTGCTGTGCGAGACGTTCCTCGAGAAACGTCTTCATGCCGTACGCCATGCAGACCGGCGGCAGTGCACCCATGTCGCAATCCTTGAACAGCTCGCGCAGTTCGACCTCCCGGGCGAGCACGAGATGACGTCCCGTCTTCACCCAGAGATCCGACAGGCGCACGGCGTGCGTGGTCGGCAATACGGCTGCGACGTAGCCTTCGTCGTCTTCGAGGAGCACGGTTTTCGCGAGGCGATCGCCGGGGATATGCGCGGCGGCGGCCGTCTCCATGCTCGTATGGCTATAGGGGTGGTACACCACTTCGTACCGCGATGACTTCTGGCGCAGGCAATCCTGCAGGGTGGCTGATACTGGCATGGCACACCTCGTCTGGGCGAATCGGGCGAACGGCGTTCGCTCCGGATTTGTTCAGCATAGGTCGCATTCGAGTCAATGGAAACGCCGCCTCACCCCTTCCTCATTCGGGTGCCCGTTCTGGTTCCAACCCCGATTCCAGCCCCTTTTCGCGCAGCCATTCGCGGTTGAAGAGCCGAGCACGATAGATGTCGCCGCGATCGCACAGCAAAGTCACGATCGTATGCCCCGGTCCCATCCTGCGGGCCAGCCAGACCGCCGCCGCGACGTTGATTCCGCTCGATCCGCCGACGTACAGCCCTTCTTCGCGCAGCAGCCGGTAGACCATCGTCACGCACTGCGAATCGTCGATCCTCACGGCGTCGTCGATCGGTGCGCCGGCCAGATTCGCGGTGACCCGCGTCGAGCCGATGCCTTCGGTGATCGAGCTGCCTTCGGCACCGAGGTCGCCCGTTTTCACGTAACCGTAGAGCCCGCTTCCGTGCGGATCGGCCAGCACGATCCGGACCTCAGGATTCTGCTCCTTCAGGTAGCGGCTCACGCCCGCCAGCGTGCCGCCCGTGCCGGTTGCGCAGACGAACGCATCGACCGTGCCCGCCGTATCGCGCCAGATTTCCGGTCCGGTCGTCTCGTAGTGCGCCTGCCGGTTGACGACGTTGTCGAACTGGTTGGCCCATACCGCGTTGTCGAGTTCGTCCGCGAGCCGCCCGGCAATCTTCTGATAGTTGTTCGGGTCGCGATACGGCGCCGCCGGCACCGGGCGCACGTCGGCGCCGAGCGTGCGCAGGATCGCCATCTTGTCCGGCGATTGCGTGTCGGGAATCACGATCACGCAGCGATAACCGCGCGCCGCGCAGATGTGCGCAAGACCGATGCCCGTGTTGCCCGCCGTGCCCTCGACGACGGTGCCGCCCGGCTTCAGCGCGCCGCGCTGCTCGGCGTCGCGGATGATGTAGAGCGCCGCGCGATCCTTCACCGAACCGCCCGGATTCATGAATTCCGCCTTGCCCAGGATTTCGCAGCCCGTTTCCGCGCTGAGCTTCGCCAGCCGGATCAACGGCGTGCGTCCCACGCAGTCGACGAAGCCGTGTCGCACGTCCATGTTCCCCTCCGTTGCATTCGCGCTCGCGCGCCCTACACAACCAAGGATAGGACGCGTCGCTTTCGACGCCAGCCGCCGCGTACTAAGCTTGGAGAGCCCATTGCGGCGCGCGCGCCGCATCGCCAGACGAGGTCCGCCATGCTGCAATTCGAAACCGTCACCATCGACAAACCCGAGGCCGTAAATTTCATCCTCGGCCAGTCGCATTTCATCAAGTCCGTCGAGGACATCCACGAGACGCTGGTCGGCACCGTGCCGGGCATTCGTTTCGGGCTCGCGTTCTGCGAGGCATCGGGCAAACGTCTCGTGCGCCGCTCCGGCACCGATGCGGAACTCGTCGAGCTCGCGTGCCGCAACGCCCTTGCGATCGGCGCCGGTCACGCGTTCATCGTGTTCCTCGGCGACGGTTTCTATCCGGTCAACGTGCTCAATGCGATCAAGGCGGTGCCGGAGGTCTGCCGGATCTACTGCGCGACCGCGAACCCGACCGACGTGATCGTCGCGGAAAGCGCGCAGGGGCGCGGGATCGCCGGTGTCGTCGACGGCTTTCCGCCGCTCGGCGTCGAAGACGACGACGACGTGCGCTGGCGCAAGGATCTGCTGCGCACGATCGGATACAAGGCGTAGGCGCGGCCGCGGCGCACGCATGTCGATTCCGCCAGGGCCTGCCCTGCAGACGTGACCGCATCGTCGATGCGAACCGCGTCTCCCGGCCATGCAAAACAAGAAGAAAAAGCGGCGGGATCAAAGGCGCGACCGCGGTCAGGATTTCAGGTCGCTGAGTTGACTGACCGTTAGTTGCAATCTCGAGAACAGGATTACGCTCCCGGTGGCGACGCGCCGGCCACCCGGCTGTCCTATACTGGCCGCAACAGACCGACCGGCAGCCGAGCCGACACGACGACCGCGCCGCCGCCCCCTTCCCGGAGCCACGCATGCATTACCAGCTGATCTACGAACTCGTCGACGATTACCTGTCGCGGCGCGAACCGTTCCGCGCCGAACATCTCGCGCTTGCACAGGCCGCGACCGAGCGCGGCGAACTCGTGCTCGCCGGCGCGCTGTCGGACCCGGCCGACCAGGCCGTGCTCGTGTTCGAAGGCGATTCGCCGGAGGCGGCCGAGTCGTTCGCGCGCGCCGATCCGTATGTGCAGAACGGCCTCGTGAAATCGTGGCGTGTGCGTCCGTGGCGCGTCGTGATCGGCAAGCACGCGCCGCGCTAGGCGCGACGCAGGACTACAGCCACCCTGCCCGCTTGAATCGCCACCACAGCGCGAAGTCGGCGACGACCATCACCGCGATGCAGCCGTAGAAACCGTATTTCAGGTGCAACTCGGGCATGTTCGCAAAGTTCATCCCGTAGATGCCGGCGATCATCGTCGGTATCGCGAACAGCGCGGCGAACGAACCGAGCCGCTTCGTCACTTCGTTCTCGGCCAGCGAAATCATCCCGAGGTTGACCTGGATCGCCGTGACGACCATTTCGCGGCGCCCTTCGATCGTCTTCACGATCCTCTGCAGATGGTCGTACACGTCGCGAAAATATGCCGCCATCCCGCTGCAGACCTGCGGCACGCGTCCGCCGGTGAGTTTCGCGAGCGGCTCGATCAGCGGCGCCGTGTGCTGGTACAGCGTCACGAGCCGGCGCTTCAGCGAATAGAGATCCTCGATGATCGCGCGCGACGACGCGGGCGTGGCCTTCGCGAAGATCCGATCCTCGAGTTCCTCGAGCTCGGTGCCGAGCGTTTCGAGGATCGGGAAATAGCGGTCGACGACCTGGTCCATCAGCGCATAGAACACGAACGCCGAGCCTTCCCGCAGCAGATGCGGCTCGTGCTCGCAGCGCTTGCGCACGTCGCGGAAGTCCTGCTCGGTGTGATTGCGAATCGACAGCACGTAGTTCGGGCCGACGAACACGTTCAGCTCGCCCACCTTGAATTCGCCGTCGTCATCGAGCTCGACCGTATGCAGCACCGCGAACAGCGAATCGCCGTATTCCTCGATCTTCGGCCGCTGGTGCCCCTTGCGGGCATCCTCGAGTGCGAGCTCGTGCAGCCCGAACTCCTCGCCCATCAGGTCGATTTCCTCGGGTGTCGGATCCTTCAGCGCGACCCACACGAAGCATTCGGGCTTCGACACGTAGTCGCTGATGGCATCGATATCGATGTCGGCCAGCTTGCGGCCGTCCTGGTATGCAGCACAGTTGATCAGCATGGTGTCTCTGATGTTGCGGTTTGCGCATCAGTTTACCGGTTTGCTGCGCGGGCGGCCCGGCTTGCGCGGCACGACGATATTGGTCATGATCTGGCTGCGTGCGCCGCAGCACGCGCACCAGGACACTGCGGCCCAACCGTCAAGGAGACAGACCCATGTGGTATTTCTCGTGGATTCTCGGCATCGGCGTGGCGCTCGGCTTCGGCATCATCAACGCGATGTGGCTGGAAGCGGAAGTGTTCTCGCGCGGCGACAAGCGCAACGGTACGCCGAGCCCGCAGCCGGGAGGCAAGGCTTCGTGACGCACCTGGTGTTCTTCTGCGGTCACGCCGGCACCGGCAAGACCACGCTCGCGAAGCGGCTCATCGGGCCGCTGATGCGCGCGACCGGCGAGGCCTTCTGCCTGCTCGACAAGGACACGCTGTACGGCCGCTACAGCTCGGCCGCAATGGGTGCGCTCACCGAGGATCCGAACGACCGCGACAGCCCGCTCTACCTGAAGCACCTGCGCGATCCCGAATACCAGGGCCTGCTCGACACGGCCCGTGAAAACCTCGCGCTGGGCATCGGCGCGCTCGTCGTCGGCCCGCTGTCGCGCGAAGTGCGCGATCGCCGCATTCTCGACCGCGCATGGCTCGGCATCTCCCCCGACGTCACGCTGACGGTCGTCTGGGTCTACACGTCTGAAGACGTCGCGCACCAGCGGATCGTCGCACGCGGCAACCCGAACGATGCCTACAAGCTCGCGCACTGGGACGAATACCGGCAGCGCCGCTTCGTGCCGACCGGCCACGAATGCGACGGCATCGTGATGTTCGACAATACCGCGCCATCCGACGCCGACATCGATACGCTGCTGTACCGCATCGCGCCGCCTCCGCCTGCGACGACAATCGTCCCGCCGCTGCCGGCCTGATCGCCCCTCCTGTTCGTTCCCGCAAAAAACAACGCCGGAAGCGCTGCTGCGCTCCCGGCGTCGTACGGCCCTCGTGCCGGAGGCTGGCGGACGGTCAGGCCACCGCGTGCACGCGCTCCATCGTGCCGCCTTCGTACAGCTTGCCGAAGCGGTTCGACAGGAACGCCTTCAGCGACACCTTTTCCTGCGGGATGAAACCGCTTTGCGGCAGCTTCTTCTCGCGGAACAGATCCAGCACCGCACACATCGCGCCGGCCGTCGTGATCTGGATCGCGCTCATGTGCATCCCGCACACGTCCTTCGCGAAGATCTTGCGCGTGAACACGTCCTGCACCAGCTGGCCGTCCTTCACGCCCGTCACGGTGATGAACACGAGCACGACGTCCTGCTTCGTCGACGGCACCGCGCGGCGCATGATCGACTTCAGCGTGTCGCGATCGGTCGACAGGCGCAGGTCCTCGAGCAGGAACTGCACGAGATCGCGGTGGCCCGGGTAGCGCACCGACTTGTAGTCGAGCGTCTCGACCTTGCCCGACAGCGTCTCGCACAGCGTGCCGAGACCGCCCGACGTGTTGAACGCTTCGTATTCGGTACCGTCGAGCGAGAAGTGCTCGAGGCCTTCGAGCGGCTGCACCCACTGCTTGCGGCCGTCGCGGATCGCTTCGCACGGCTGGCAGTATTCGTTGATCAGGCCGTCGACGCTCCACGTCAGGTTGTACTTCAGCGCGTTGGTCGGATACTCGGGCAACGCGCCGACGCGCATCTTCACGTCGCGCACTTCGCTGAAGCCGTTCACCAGTTCATGCGCGGCGAGACCGATGAAGCCCGGTGCGAGGCCGCACTGCGGCATGAACGCGCGGTCGGAGCCTTCGGCCAGCTCGCGGATCGCGTGGGTCGCGCGCACGTCTTCGGTCAGGTCGAAGTAGTGGACGCCGGCAGCCTTCGCGGCGGCGGCAACGTTGACCGCGAGGTAATAAGGCAGCGCATTGACGAGCGCATCGAAACCCTTCACTGCTTCGCGAATCGCGTTTGCGTCGGCCGAATCGACCCGTTGCGTCGCGATGCCTTCGCGCGACAGCTTCGCGAGCGCATCCGTATCGCGGTCGAACGCGACGACTTCGTAGTCGCCCGTTTCACGCAGCATGTGAGCAATGGTGTGGCCGATCAGACCTGCGCCGACGATGGCGATTTTCATGCGCTTATCTCCTGATGATGGGTGTGATGTAGTGGACGGCGTTGAGCCATGAACACAGTTTAGGGACGCGCAAAATCAGTTCCAAGACGAAGAATGATGCGAAACGACCGATAATTTCGACGTTACGACGAAACATTTCGTCGAAACGTCGAAACGAGGTTTTTTCACCCGTTACGGGCCTGCCGTGACTGGCCAAAGTCTCGCGAGCCGGACTGCATGCCGACTACACGATTGCCGAGGAGGCATCGCATGCAATCCCTGCCCGCCGAACGCACACCGCACTGGCTGAAGGTGCCCGACGTCGCGCTGTCGCTCCGGATCGTCAAGATCATGTCGACCACGGTCGGCGAAACCGGCGCGGACTATCTCGCGGTCAACGTGGGGCCCGGCCGGATCGTCACGCGCATCGCGATGGCGTCGCGGCTCGCGATGGCGTCGCGGCTCGCGATGGCGTTGTGGATGCAGTTGCGTACGCACTGCGAGGTGTCGTGGATCTGCCAGCCAACGGTGGTGCTGGTCAACGTCATCGGTACGCGGATCGCCGACCTGCTCATCGTCGAAGTGAACGTCAGCCTCCACGCGAGCGCGACGATCAACGCGGCGCGCTCGCGGCGATCTTCATCGTGCGGCATCGCATTGAACCCACGCTTGTCGATCGACACGATCGTCACGCCGCAATGCGAGCGGCTCTATGTCGGGCCGATACGGCAGCGCAACAAGCGCGGTGCAACGAACACCGCGCCTGAACGTCAGCCGCCGATCGTCCCGCGATCGATCTTGCGCGACAGGATGATCGACGTCGTCGTGCGCTCGACGCCTTCGAGCGTGCCGATCTGGTCGAGCAGGTCGTTGAGCCGTTCGGGCGAATCGGCGCGCAGCCATGCGACGTAGTCGTACTCGCCGCTCACCGCGCACAGCAGCTGCACCTCGGGCATCCGGTCGAGCTTGCGCAACACGTCCTTGCCGAACTTCGGCGTGAGGATGATGCCGACATACGCGTAAATGCTCGCGTCGAGCACGTCCTGCCCGAGCCGGACGCTGTAGCCGGCGATCACGTTGGTACGTTCGAGCCGCGCGATGCGTGCGACGACCGTCGTGCGCGCGACGTCGAGCTGGCGCGCGAGATCCGCGACGCTGGCACGCGCATCGGCCTGCAGCAGCGCGACGAGTTGCCGGTCGAGATCGTCGAGTTGGTCGAGGCGGGGTGGACGCATGAGGCTGGGCCGGGGCACGACGTGCCGGCAAAGTGGAAGGTGACGCGATGATAGCGCCGAACGCCGGCCTGCCCAAACCGCATCGCCCGGAACCGATTCGAACCTTTCAATTTCGATTCGTATCGGATGTAAGCAAGTGTCGCATTCACTGCTGCGCCGCACTCAACGTGCTACTAATAGCTGGCGATGCGAGATGCGTGCTTGCGGCAATTGCCGCCGCGCCCGCTCGCCAGATACCACCCCGGAGAGCCAACCATGAAGAAAATCTCGCTCACCCTCGCTACGCTCGCCGTTGCAGCCAGCGCGTTCGCGCAAACCCCGGCGCAGCCGCAAGCGCCCGCTCAGGCCACGACGACCGCAGCCGCGGCTTCGGCCCCGACCGCCGAGCAGCGCGAGGCGCGCCATGAAGCCCGCGTCGAGCAGCGCATCAAGTACCTGCACGACCAGCTGAAGATCACGTCGGCGCAGGAGCCGCAGTGGAA
The DNA here is from genome assembly GCF_050768715.1 of Burkholderia sp. ZZQ-2. Taxonomy (NCBI): domain Bacteria; kingdom Pseudomonadati; phylum Pseudomonadota; class Betaproteobacteria; order Burkholderiales; family Burkholderiaceae; genus Burkholderia; species Burkholderia sp. ZZQ-2. The sequence goes on from NZ_LDVA01000302.1 coordinate 9,277, forward strand.
GACGTTCGCCGACACGATGCGCGGCAACGGCGACACGATGGGCCGCCTCTATCGTGAACGGATGGCCAGGCACGACGTCTCCGCACTCGACGACATGAAGCAGTATGCGGAACTGTCGCAGGCGAACGCGGACGGCGCAAAGAAGCTCGCCGACGCCTTCGCACCGCTTTACGAGAGTTTCCCGGCCGACCAGAAGGCACTGGCCGACACGACGTTCCGCAGCTGGCTGCACCACGGCGGCGAGCATCGTGGCAAGGGCAAGGAAGGCAAGGCGGCAGCCGCGCCGGCTGCCAGCGCACCCGCGCAGCCCTGACGCCCGCCCCGCCGGCTCCGCCGGCACCGCACACGGCCCGTCCGGGCCGAACGGCACCGCTACAGGCGACCGGCGCGTCACACGGCGCGCCGGATTCGGGATAAGCTCCCGGCTTTTCCCGCACTTCCCCGCCATGCTCGAACTCAAGCACATCGACCTGCGTACCGATCCGCAGGCCCGTCGCGTCGTCAAGGACGAAACCGTCGCCGTTTCCTTCGCGGACGCCGACGGCGAACTGATGAGCCTCGAAGGCCCGAACCGCTATGTGGCGGGCGACGCGCTGATCACGGGCTCGACCGGCGACCGCTGGGTCGTGTCGCGCGCGCGCTTCGACGCCAAATACCTGCCCGCCGATCCGGCACTCGCACACGGCGCACCGGGCGCCTACCGGAACCGGCCGGCCGTCGTGCTCGCCCGCCGGATGGACGAGCCGTTCACGATCGCCCGCTCGGAAAACGGCGACACGCTGCGCGGCGTCGCCGGCGACTGGGTGATGCAATACGCGCCCGGCGACTACGGTGTCGTGCAGGCGCAGCGCTTCGCGCAGGTCTACCGCGACGCGTGACGCGTCGTGCCGGCATCGCGCCGGCGCGAACGATCACGCAAAGTCTTCGTCGAGCTCGAGTTCGGCGTCGCGCTCGACGGCCTCGCCGGCCGCGTGGCGCTCCTCGAGCGACCCGAGCATCGCTTCCGTATACGCATGCAGCACCGCATGGCTGCGCGCGCGCTGTATCGGCTTGAGCGCCAGATAGCGCGCGAGTGCCGCTGGCACGATGCGGATATCGAGCGTCATCCGCTTCGGCGTCGCGCCGAAACGCATCGCGAGCCAGTGCACGGACAGGAACCGCCCGCGCGCGTCGCTGCTTTCGGCGAACCGCGTCTGCTCCGGAAAGAGATCGCAGATCACGCGTGCGAGCGCGTCGAATTCCGCGCTCTGGCATTCGATCAGATAGTCGTCCATCCCGTCTCTCCCGTCAGGCTGCCGATTGCGACGGCCGGCACGTCTTCACCAGCACGACGACCAGAAGCGCGGCCAGCACGAAATACGCGGCCTCGACCCAGCCGGCCGGCAGCACGCGCACCTGGTACAGCAGCGCCGGCGCGGCTGCCAGCGCATGCAGCACGATCGCGAGCGGCAACACGCCCGCGCGGCCGGCGCGCACGCCGCGCCAGACCAGCACCGACAGCGCAAGCTGCAGCACGAACGCCGCGCAGCGCTCGAGCAGCAACAGCAGGATCGACTGTGCCGACAGCGTCGCGAGCATCACGTGCAGCCGCACGACGGTATCGCCCGGCAGATCGGCGAGCTGGGTCTCGAGCTGGCCGCGGCTCGCGAGCCACGCGAGATACGACCATTGGCCCCACACGAGTACGCCGACGAACCACGCTTCGGCGCCACCGTGGCCGATCCCGTAGCCGATTCCGCGGCTGTCGCCGGCCGACGCGCCGTAGCGGCGGTTCAGGAAACGCATCCCGAGATAACGGCCGACTTCCTCGAACACGGCGGTCGCAAGCGCGCTGTACGCGACGAACGCGAGCGGCTGCGTGAGCCAGCCGTCGGGCGGCGTCTGGCTCAGCACGAGCCCGTGGAATGCGCGTTCGAGGATCATCGCGAACAGCGTGAAGACGGCCACGCCGACGATCGTGTCGCGGCGGTTCAGCGCAAGCGGCTTGCGCAGGATACGGAAGAGGACAAGCGGCAGGAGCGCGATGATCAGCGTGGCGGCGATCAGCACCGCCAGCGTGACGGGGGCGACAGTCATGTATTTCCTTGTTCGGGGCAGCGCACCTGACGCGCTGCGTGCCCCGAATGATACTCAGCTTGCGGTCGACGCGCGCACAACCAGCTCGCCGGGCAACAGCGAGACGCGTACGTCGCCCGCTGCGCCGTCGATCCGCTCGTGCACGAATTCGACGGCCTTGTAGCCGATTTCGTAGGTCGGCTGCCGGATCGTCGTGATACCGATCAGCTCGGCCCATTCCGGATCGTCGATCGACAGCAGCGCCGCCTTCTGCTGCCATGCGGCGCCGAAACGCGCGCGCAGGTGGCGCGCGATCGCGAGCGCGACCGGCGCGTTCGCGGCAAACAGCGCCGCGCGCACGCCGCGCCGTGCCGCGTCGTCGATGCGGGCATCGATGTCGGCGAACGCCGCCGCGGTCGCATCGGGCTCGTTCAGGTCGAGCACGACCGTCGACGGCACCGTCAGCCCGCGCGCGCCGAGTGCCGCGCGGAATGCGGCCTCGCGCAGGCGCCGCGAGCTGACGCGCTCGAACGGCTGCACGACGAAATGGATTGCGTCGAAACCGTGTTCGATCAGGTGCGCGAGTGCCGTCTCGATCGCGTCGGCGTTGTCGAGGCCGATCAGGTCGGCCTCGAAGCCCTCGACGGTCCGGTCGACGAGCACGGCCGGGATGCCGGCCCCGCGCAGCGGGCGCAGCACGTCCTCATCGGCGCCGAGCGCGTTGACGATCAGCCCTTCGACGCGGTAGGTCGTGAGCAGCTGCAGGAAGCGGCGCTCCATCTCGACTTCGTTTGCCGCGTGACAGATCAGCGGCATGTAGCCGAGCGCCTGGCAGGCAGCCTCGACGCCTTGCAGCACTTCGACGGTATAGGGATTGGTCAGGTCGGCTGCGAGCATGCCGAGCAGCCGGTTGCGGCCGCGCTTGAGCCCGCGCGCCATCTGGTTCGGCCGGTAGTTGAGCCGCGCGATTGCCGCTTCGATCCGCTGGCGCAGATCGGTGGACAGCACGTGCGTCTCGCCGTTCAGGTAGCGCGACACGCTGGTTTTGCCGGTGCCGGCCTCGCGCGCGACATCGCTGATCGTCGCCGGACGCGTTGTGGTTGGTTGCGAATCGGTCACTGTCGTGCCTCGCGACGTTCGATCCGCGCCGCGTCGTGAGCAGACGGATCTTTGTTGTTGGAAACGTAAGCCACCCGGTGGAATCTCCTGTCGATCCGCGTTAGCGCTTCAGCGCTTACGCGGATCCCATGCTTCGCGGTCGATCAGCGTCCGCCCTTCACCGCTTACGCGGATCCCATGCTTCGCAGTCGATCGGCGCCGGCGCGTCGGCACCCGCCCCGGTCACGTGCACAAGCAGTCGGCCGCACCGGACCTGGCGCGGATACCCGTCGCGAGACGCCGCCGGCAGCGCTGCCGTGCCGTCGATACGACGCGCGGGGATCATAACGCAGCCAGCCCTCCGGCACCAAGACCATCGACTCTAACGAAGGCACCCGTCCGCCGGGCGGGCACCTGCTCGTGGCCGGCCCGTTACCCGCCGCGGCTCAGGCGCGTGCGAGCGCATCCGGATTGACGAGATTCGTGCGCAGCGTGCCGGCCAGCGCGCCGACCAGGTTTTCCGCGGCGCAACGCGCCATCGCGTGGCGCGTCTCGTGCGTCGCCGAGCCGATATGCGGCAGCGCGACGACTTTCTTCATCTGCAGCAGCGGCGAATCCGCGGCCAGCGGTTCCTTCTCGAACACGTCGAGCCCCGCGCCGCGGATCGTACCCGCGCGCAGCGCATCGATCAGCGCGGCTTCGTCGACCACCGGCCCGCGCGATGCATTGATCAGGATCGCGCCGCGTTTCATCTTCGCGAATTCGGCCGCGCCGATCAGGTGGTGCGTTTCGGACGAAAGCGGCACTTGCAGGCACACGAAATCCGCTTGCGCGAGCAGTTCGTCGAGCGTCACGCGCCGTGCGCCGTACTGCGTTTCGGCTTCCGCATGCGCGGACCGGTTCGCGTACAGCACCTGCATCCGGAAGCCGAGCGCCGCGCGGCGCGCGACCGCGCCGCCGATCCGCCCGAGCCCGACGATGCCGAGCGTCTTGCCCTGTACGTCGGTGCCGTACAGGTCGGGGCCGATGCTGCGATGCCAGTGGCCTGCCTTCACCCACTCGGCCAGCTCGACCACGCGTCGCGCGGACGCGAGGATCAGCGAGAACACCGTATCGGCGGTCGATTCGGTCAGCACGTCCGGCGTATGCGCGAGCACGATCCCGCGCCGCGTGAGATCCGCGACGTCGAAGTTGTCGTAGCCGACCGAGATCGTCGACCACGCCTTCAGCCGCGGTGCGCGGTCGAGCATGTCCGGCGTGACCTTCAGGCTCGCGCCGATCGCGCCGTCCGCGTCGCCGAGCGCATCGGCGAGGGCTGCGGCGCCGTCGGCCTGCACGACGTCCGCATGCTCGCGCAGGTACGCGAGGACGTCATCGGGCAGCGGCTTGTACGCGACGATACGGGGCTTCATCTGATTCATTTTCCTTGCAGCGGCGCCGCGAGCGGATGCGTATCGGGCGCCTGGGGTTTGACGGACAGCGTGAGGATCACCGCGGCGACGAGCGCGGCGCTCATGAACGCGTACGACGCGACGGGCGAGCCGGTCGCTCCGTTCAGGTAGCCGACGAAGTACGAGCCGACGAACGAGCCGAGCGCGCCCATGCTGTTGATCAGCGCCATCGCGCCGCCGGCGACGTTCTTCGGCAGCAGTTCCGGGACGATCGCGAAGAACGGGCCGTACGGCGCGTACATGGCGGCACCGGCCACGACCAGCAGCGCATACGAGATCCAGAAATGCGACGAGCCGAGGGCGTACGATGCGGCGAACGCGGCCGCGCCGATCAGCAGGAACGGCCACACGAAGCCACGGCGCGAACCGACCTTGTCGGACGCCCACGACGCGGCGAGCATCGCGATCGTCGCGGCGAGATACGGCAGCGCGGACAGCCAGCCGGTCGCGACCATCCCGAGGTCGGAGCCGTTCTTGACGATCGACGGCAGCCACAGCACGAAGCCGTACACGCCGATGCTCCAGCAGAAATACTGTGCGCACAGCTTGATCACGGCCGGCGAGCGGAATGCCTCGCCATAGTTGCGCACGGGCTTGATCGCCGCCTGCTCGGCCGCGAGCGCGGCGTCGAGGTCGCGTTTTTCCTGCGCGTTGAGCCACGGCGAATCGGCCGGCTTGTCCTGCACGAGGAACCACCAGCACACGGCCCAGAGGACGGCCGGCACGCCTTCGGCGATGAACATGTGGCGCCAGCCGAATTCGTGCACGAGATAGCCCGAGACGATCGACATCCACAGCACGGTGACCGGGTTGCCGAGGATCAGGAACGTGTTCGCGCGCGAGCGTTCGTTTTTCGTGAACCAGTTGCTGATGTAGATCAGCATCGCCGGCATCACGGCCGCCTCGACGACACCGAGTACGAAGCGGATCGCCATCAGCGACGGGATGTTGCTGACCACGCCCGTGAGTGCCGCGCAGGCGCCCCACAGGATGAGGCTGACGAACACGAGCTTCTTCACGCTGCGGCGTTCCGCATAGATTGCGCCGGGGATCTGGAAGAAGAAGTAGCCGAGGAAGAACAGCGCGCCGATCAGCGACGACAGGCCCTTGCTGATCCCGAGGTCCTGGTTGATGCCGGCTGCGGCGGCGAACCCGTAGTTCGCGCGGTCGAGGTAGGCGAGGCTGTAGGTGATGAAGACGATCGGCATGATCGTCCACCAGCGGCGGGCAGCGAGTGTATTGGCCATCAGAATGTCTCCTGTGTCGACCAGAGTTAGTGCTTTAGCACTTACTCTGGTCCCATGCTTCGCGGTCGATCAGAGTTAGTGCTTTAGCGCTTACTCTGGTCCCATGCTTCGCGGTCGATCAGAGCTCGCACTTCAGCGCTTACTCCGATCCCATGCTTCGCGGTCGATCAGAGCTCGCACTTCAGCGCTTACTCCGATCCCATGCTTCGCGGTCGATCAGAGCTCGCACTTCAGCGCTTACTCCGATCCCATGCTTCGCGGTCGACCAGAGTTAGTGCTTTAACGCTTACTCCGATCCCATACATGCACGACTAAATGAGTCCGCGGATTGTGCCGTGTCCGGCCTCTCATTGCGCGGTGAAGGTTTCCTCTAAGCGATCGGCGTGATTGGTGACGTTTTCGAATCGATCGAGCGCGGCACGGGTCGGCAGCCCTTCCGAGTCGCCGATCACCTGGATCGCGAGCGCGCCGATGCGGTTGCCGCGCGCCACGGCCTGCTCGATCGTCTTCCCTTCCAGCAGCGCGCTGACCACGCCGACCGCGAAGCCGTCACCGGCGCCGACCGTGTCGACGACGTTCCGCACACGTTCGCCCGCCACCGTTCCGTCACGGCCGTCAGCCGTCCGGTAATACGCCCCTTCGGCACCGAGCTTGATCACCACCCCGCGCGCGCCTTGCGCGAGATAGAAGCCCGCGATATCGGCCGGCGTGTCGTGCCCGGTCAGCTGCCGCCCTTCGGCGATGCCCGGCAACACCCAGTCGGCGAGCGACGCGAGCGCGTTCAGCGTCTTCGCCATCACGTCGGCGGACGGCCACAGCGTCGGGCGCAGGTTCGGGTCGAACGAGATCGTCTTGCCGGCCGCGCGCATTTCGCGCGCCAGCTTGAACGCGAGCTCGCACGACGTCGCGGAGATCGCCGGCGCGACGCCCGTCAGGTGCAGGTGGCGCGCGCCGAGCACGTAGTCGGCCACGTAGTCGTCGCACGACAGGTGGCTCGCGGCCGAGCCCTTGCGGAAATACTCGACGGTCGGGTCGCTGCCGTCGTCGTTGCGCGACTTGAGCTGAAAGCCGGTCGGGTAGCGCGGATCGACGGTCACGCACGATGCGTCGATGCCCTCGCGCGCCAGCGTGTCGAGCACGTAGCCGCCGAACGAATCGCGGCCGACGCGGCTCATCCAGCCGACCCGGAAGCCGAGCCGCGACAGGCCGATCGCGACGTTCAGGTCGGCGCCCGCGATCCGCTTCGCGAATTGCGTCGCATGCGCGAGATGACCGGGCTCGGTCGAGACGAACATCGCCATCGCTTCGCCGTAGGTCACGACATCGAGTGCTGCTTTCATGAATGAACTCTCCAGGATCCTTCCGCCGTCACGCGGTTGCGAGCCACGCGACTCGCCGGCATGCATCGCCCGCCAGGTCGGCCGCGTCGAACGGAAACTCGATGCCGCGCGGCGCCTGCTGCGGCAGCGCCGCGAGCACGCCGGTCACGAGCGGGTCGTTCGGCGCCGGCGCGGCGGCGAAACGGCGCGCACCCTCGCCCTCGACTGCCTTGCAGTGAATGTATTCCACATGGGACGCGAGCACTTGTGCGCAATCAAGCGGCGCTTCTCCCGGCCACTGCCAGTTGCCGATGTCGAACGTCATCCCGAGCGCATCGGGCATGCCCGCGGCGGCCAATGCATCGAACAGCCCGCGGAACTGCGCGAGCGCGCCGCCGACCGGAAGCTGGCCGTTCTCGACCACCACGCGGGCCTTCGCGCCGCGCGACAGCGCGACGATGTCGGCCGCGTGCGCGTCGCCGGCGAAGCCGCCGAGCTGGAATTTCACGAAGCGCGCGCCGAGCGCGTCGGCTTCCGCAAGCGCGCCGCGCAATGCGTCCGCATCGAGCGCGCCCGTTTCCGTGTACAGGTTGGCCGGCGTCGAATAGACCGACCACAGCCCGTGGCCGGCCAGTAGCGCACCCAGCGCGGCGAGCGCGCCGGGCGCAGCGTCCGCTTCCGACGCGAACAGTTCGCGCCGCACCTCGAAACCCGTTGCACCCGATGCCGCCGCGGTCGCGACGAATGCGCTGTGGCCCTCCTGACGCACGCGGTCCATCCCGAATGCGCTCGCCACGATCACGATGTCTGTCATTCTGCCCTCTTTTCCCCGGAATGGAACCGGTTCCATTTGCTTGAGACGGATGGTGCGCTTCGCCTCGAACCCACGCCATAGAGGAAATCCCTAAGTTGGGGCATGGCGCGAACGCGCGACCGACGGCACGCATCACGCATGCCCGGGCCGGCTTCGGCCGTTCAGGCGAGGTTCAGGCGATATCGTGCGCGAGGCTCATTTCGAGGAACTGTGCGGCGACCCGCGACGGCGCGCCGCCGTGCGGCACGAGGATGGAGAAATGACGCGTGAGCGGCGCGGGCGCGAGCGAGCGCAGGACGAGCGCGGCATCGTCGTGACGCAGCGACATCGCGGACACGAACCCGACGCCCATCCCGGCACGCACGGCTTCCTTCACGGCCTCGACACCCGCGATCTCGAATGCGACACGCATCGGCGCCGCGCCTTGCGCAAACGCGCGCTCGACGAGTTGCCGCACGGCGGAGCCCGCCTCGCGCAGGACGAGCGGATGGGCCGCCAGCGCGTCGAGCGTGACGCCCGGCGCGTATTCGGGCGCGGCCAGCGGATGCCCGGTCGGCACGATCGCCACGATCTCGTCCTCGCGCCACGCGTGCACCGCGGTGCCCGGCGGCAGCGCCTCGCCGGGCGGCCCTTCGATCATCGCGATGTCGAGCGACGGCAGCGCCGCGACCACGTCGGCCGTGTTGCCGCTCATCGTGTGGATCGCCACGCGCGGGGCGCGCGGCTGGAACGCCGAGATCAGATAAGGCAACAGGTAGCTCGCGGGTGTCGTGCTCGCGCCGATGCGCAGCGTGCCGGCTTCCAGGCCGCGCACCGCGTCGCGAAACGCGCGCGCCTGCGCGAACGTATCGCGCTGCGCTTTCGCGTACTGCGCGAGCTGTTCGCCGATCGGGGTCAGGCGGATGCCGCGGCCTTCGCGCTGGTACAGCGGCTCGCCGAATTCGTCCTGCAGCAGCCGCAACTGGCCCGACACGGCCGGCTGCGACAGATGCAGCGCCACGGCGGCGTGGCTGATGTTCAGGTGTTCGGCGACGGCGGCGAACGTTATCAGTTGATCCGGGGTCATGGGGATAAATTATCGGCTTTCCGGATAGTTTACGTCACAAATCACAATTTTTCATATCGATATAACGAAATTAGGATTACAGCATCGCAACACGCTCCATCACGGTGCTTCCATGTCCACTGCCCCGACTCCCCATCTCAACCATGCCGCGCCGTCGATGCGCGGCCAGTTGAACGGCGTGCTGTTCGTCGCGCTGTTCGCCGCCGCCGTCACGAGCCTGTCCCAGCTTCCCGCGATCGCGGGGCTCGGCCTGTCGCCGCTGATCGTCGGCATCGTCGCCGGTGCGCTGTACGGCAACGCGCTGCGCGACGGCATGCCGGCGAGCTGGGCGGCCGGCGTCAACTTCTCCGCGCGCAAGCTGCTGCGCATCGCGGTCGCGTTCTTCGGGTTGCGGGTGAGCCTGCAGGAAATCGCGCAGGTCGGGCTGCCGGGCCTCACGGTGTCGGTCCTCGTCGTCATCAGCACGCTCGCGATCGGCACCTGGGCCGGCATGAAGCTGATGAAGCTCGACCGCGATTCCGCGCTGCTGACCGCCGCCGGCAGCGCGATCTGCGGCGCGGCCGCCGTGCTCGCGTTCGAGTCGACGCTGCAGTCGAAGCCGCACCAGAGCGCGATGGCCGTGGGCAGCGTCGTGCTGTTCGGCACGCTGTCGATGTTCCTGTACCCGATCGCCTATCACGCCGGTCTGCTGAACCTCGACCCGGCCGGCCTGGGCCTGTTCTTCGGCGGCACGATCCACGAGGTCGCGCAGGTGGTCGGCGCGGCGAGCGACATCAGCCCGCAGGTCGCGCACATCGCGACGATCGTCAAGATGACGCGCGTGATGCTGCTGGTGCCGGTGTTGCTGGTGCTCGGCTGGTGGCTCGCCCGCTCGGCCCGCGCCACCGCCGGCGGCGCGCAAGGCAAGCGCAAGGTGGCCGTGCCCTGGTTCGCGCTCGGGTTCCTCGGCTTCGTGATCTTCAACTCGCTGAACGTGCTGCCGACGGACGTCACGCACACGCTGAACGTGCTCGACACCTTCGCACTGACGATGGCCATGACCGCGCTCGGCATCGAAACGCGCGTGGCGCAGATCCGCGCAGCCGGCCCGCGCGCGCTGATGACCGGCCTGATCCTGTACGTGTGGCTGATCGCCGGCGGCTACGGGATCACCTGGGCCGTGCAGCACTGGCTTGGCTGAGTTGCCCGCCCGTGACACGTCGCGCGACGCGCCCGCCGGGATGGTCCCGCGGGCGCGTCGCAGTGCTATGCTTCGCGTCGTTTTCCATCGCCCTCTTTCAGCCGTGCTCTCGTTCCTGCTGAAGCTGCGCACTCGCGCCCAAACGCTGTTCCGCCTGTCGGACGCCCATACGATGCTGATCTGGTCGGCCATCGTCGGCGTCGGCGGCGCCTTTGCGACGATGGCGTTCCGCGAAGGCATCGACCTGATGCAGCACCTGATCTCCGGACAAAGCGGCAGCTTCGTGCAGATGGCGAAGCGCCTGCCGTGGTACGTGCGATTCTGGATGCCGGCCGCTGGCGGCTTCCTCGCCGGCTGCGTGCTGCTGCTCGCGACGCGCGGCGACAAGAAGGCGGGCAATACCGACTACATGGAATCGGTCGCGCTCGGCAACGGGGTCGTGCCGGTACGGCAGAGCCTGTGGCGCAGCGTGTCGTCGCTGCTGACGATCGGCAGCGGCGGCTCGATCGGCCGCGAAGGCCCGATGGTGCAGCTCGCGGCGCTCGCCGCGTCGCTCGTCGGCCGCTTCGTGCACTTCGACCCGCCGCGCCTGCGCCTGCTGGTCGCCTGCGGGGCGGCCGCCGGCATCACGTCCGCGTACAACGCGCCGATCGCCGGTGCGTTCTTCGTGTCGGAAATCGTGCTCGGTACGATCGCGATGGAGAGCTTCGGCCCGATGGTCGTCGCGTCGGTCGTCGCGAACATCGTGATGCGCGAATTCGCCGGTTATCGGCCGCCGTACGAGATGCCGGTGTTTCCGGCCGTCACCGGCCCCGAGGTGCTGCTGTTCGTCGTGCTCGGCGCGCTGTGCGGCGTGCTCGCGCCGCAGTTCCTGCACCTGCTCGACGCGTCGAAGCACCATTTCAAGCGGCTGCCGGTGCCGCTGCCGGTGCGGCTCGCGCTCGGCGGCCTCGTCGTCGGCGTGATCTCGGTTTGGACGCCGGACGTATGGGGCAACGGCTATAGCGTCGTCAACCAGATCCTGCATTCGCCGTGGACCTGGCAAGCGCTGGTCGCGGTGCTCGTGTTCAAGGTCATCGCAACCTCCGCCACGGTCGGCTCGGGTGCGATCGGCGGCGTGTTCACGCCGACGCTGTTCGTCGGCGCGGTGTTCGGTTCGCTGTTCGGGCTCGCGATGGAAGCGCTGTGGCCCGGCCATACGTCGGCTTACTTCGCGTACGCGATCGTCGGGATGGGCGCGTTCATGGCGGGCGCCACGCAGGCGCCGCTGATGGCGATCCTGATGATCTTCGAGATGACGCTGAGCTATCAGGTCGTGTTGCCGCTGCTGGTGTCGTGCGTATTCGCGTATTTCGTCGCGCGCGCGACCGGCACGACGTCGATGTACGAAATCACGCAGCACCATTACCAGGACGCGCAGGAGAAGCTGCGCCTGCGCACCACGCAGATGCGCGAGCTGATCCAGCCCGCGCAGACGGTCGTGCCGCTCACGGCGAGCGTCGCCGACATGACGCGCGTGTTTCTCGAATATCCGGTGAAGTACCTGTACGTCACCGATGATGCCGGGCGCTTTCGCGGCGCGGTCGCGCTGAAGGACATCACGTCGGACCTGCTCGACAAGCGCGACACGACCGACAAGACGGCCGCGCATTACGCGCACACGCCGTTTCCGCTCCTCACGCCCAACATGCCGCTCGCCACCGCGCTCGAACGCTTCATGGCGTTCCAGGGCGAACGCCTGCCGGTGATCGAAAGCGAAGCCGAGCCGACGCTCGCGGGCGTCGTCTACAAGACGTCCCTGCTCGATGCGTACCGGCGGATGACCGGCGAGCGCTGATTCGCACGACGCGACGAGGCGCGGCGCATGCCGCATGCTTCATCGCACCCCGCCTTTGCCGCGCATCGCACGCGGCACGACGAATCCGCTGCCGCGTCAGTCCGGCGCACGCCCGAGCACGACACGCGCGAAGAATCCCGCGAGCACCGACTCGGCCACCTCGGCCGGCACGTGCTGCGGATCGGCCGCGTAATACGACTGCACGCCGTCGCACAGGCACATCAGCCCGAACGCGAGCGTCTCCGCCGGCAACAGCAGCGGCGTGCCGGAACGCTCGGAGAAGCGCCGGATGAATTCGGCCATCTGCACGCGCTTGGCGTGCAGGAACTGGTTGAAGCGCACGCGGAACTTCGCGTCGCGCGCGGCCTGCAGCTTCGCCTCGCCCCACAGCAACGAGAATTCGTCGTCGGCGAACAGCGTGCGGTAATGCGCGAGCGTCATCGATTCCATCTGTTCGCGCGACCCGCCCTCGTCGAAGATCGCCTGGAAATCGGCCTGCACCTGCGCATGGTTGCGCTCCAGCAACTCCAGCAGGAGTTCCGACTTGCTGCGGAAATTCGAGTAGAACGCGCCGCGCGTATAGCCGGCCGCAGCCGCGATGTCCTCGACGCTCGCGGCCACAAAACCTTTCTTCAGAAAAATGCGATGCGCGGCATTCAGCAGACGTTCGCGCGTCTGATCCCTGCTCTGCTCGCGGGTTAAGCGCTGTGGTTTCATGGCGCGCAGTCTAGCATCGATTCCCTTTCAAATTCATCTTTGCACTCAGATACAGGTGTGTATTAGAATTCGCCACAGTTTCTGAAAATGCTGTCCGCGCGCCCCTGTCGGCGCCGCTCGGGGCAAGCGCGCGCCGCGCTTGCCGGCTTCGTTCCGCTCTCGCTCTCACCTCACTTGGGGGTTTCGTGAATCGCTCCGGTTCCCGCGCCGTGCTGCTGATCGGCACCGCGCTCGTCCTCACCGCCTGTCATCCAAAAGAATCCGCGCCGCCCGCCCCGCGCCCCGTCGTCGCACTGCCCGCCCATGCCGACGACGCCGCGGTCGCCCGCACGCTCCCCGGCGAGATCCAGCCGCGTTATGCCACCCCTCTGTCGTTCCGCATCGCCGGCAAGATCATCGAGCGCAAGGTGCGCCTCGGCGATACGGTCAAGGTCGGCCAGGTCGTCGCGCTGCTCGATCCGTCCGACGTCGAGAAGAACGCCGCGAGCGCACAGGCGCAACTCGACGCCGCGACGCACAGCCTCGCGTTCGCGAAGCAGCAGCTCGACCGCGACCGCGCACAGGCGCGCGAAAACCTGATCGCGACCGCCCAGCTCGAACAGACCGAGAACAGCTACACGTCGGCGCTCGCGCAGCGCGACCAGGCGCAGCAGCAGCTCGCGCTCGCCCGGAACCAGCTTCGCTACGCGACGCTCGTCGCCGATCACGCGGGCTACATCACCGCCGAACAGGCCGACACCGGCCAGAACGTGTCGGCCGGCCAGCCCGTCTACCAGCTCGCGTGGTCCGGCGACGTCGACGTCGTCAGCGACGTGCCCGAAGCCGCGCTTGCATCGCTCACGCCCGGCCACGCGGCCAGCGTCACGCTGCCGTCGCTGCCCGGTCGCCAGTTCGCGGCGAAGGTGCGCGAAATCGCGCCGGCCGCCGATCCGCAAAGCCGCACGTATCGCGTGAAGCTCACGCTCGCCGCGCCCGATCCGGCGATCCGGCTCGGGATGACGGCCAGCGTCGCGTTCGACGGCGCACCGGCCGCCGGCGACGCGCCGTCGATCACGCTGCCCGCGACCGCGCTGTTCCACGACGGCGCGCAGCCGGCCGTGTGGGTCGTGCGCACGAAGGACGACACGCTCGAGCTGCGCCGCGTCGACGTCGCGCGCTTCAACGAGCGCACGGTGACGGTGTCGCACGGGCTGCAGCCCGGCGAGCGCGTCGTGTTGCAGGGCGTGCACACGGTCAGCGCGGGCGAGAAGGTACGCGCGATCGCGCCGCTGCATCCGGAGGACTTCGCATCGTGAGCGTTTCGTACGAAGAAGGCCGCTTCAATCTCTCCGCGTGGGCGCTGCGCCACCAGGCGCTGGTCGTCTACCTGATCGCGCTCGCGACGCTCGCGGGCATCCTCGCGTACACGCGGCTCGCGCAGTCCGAAGACCCGCCGTTCACGTTCCGCGTGATGGTGATCCGCACGTTCTGGCCCGGCGCGACCGCGCGGCAGGTGCAGGAACAGGTGACCGACCGGATCGGCCGCAAGCTGCAGGAAACGCCGGCCATCGACTTCCTGCGCAGCTATTCGCGCCCCGGAGAATCGCTGATCTTCTTCACGATGAAGGATTCGGCGCCCGTGAAGGACGTGCCCGAGACCTGGTACCAGATCCGCAAGAAGGTCGGCGACATCGGCTATACGCTGCCGCCCGGCGTGCAGGGCCCGTTCTTCAACGACGAATTCGGCGACGTCTACACCAACATCTGGACGCTCGAGGGCGACGGCTTCACGCCCGCGCAACTGCACGACTACGCCGATCAGTTGCGCACCGTGCTGCTGCGCGTGCCGGGCGTCGGCAAGGTCGACTATTTCGGCGACCCTGACCAGCGGATCTTCATCGAGGTGAACAACGCGCAGCTCACGCGCCTCGGCATCTCGCCGCAGCAGCTCGGCCAGGCCATCAACGCGCAGAACGACATCTCGTCGGCCGGCGTGCTGACGACCGCCGACGATCGCGTGTTCGTGCGCCCGAGCGGCCAGTTCGACAACGTCGATGCGATCGCCGATACGCTGATCCGCATCAACGGCCGCACGTTCCGGCTCGGCGATCTCGCGACCGTGAAGCGCGGCTACGACGACCCGGTCGTCACGCAGATGCGCGCGGGCGGCTCAGGTGCGGCCGGCTCAGGCGCAGCCGGCAAGGCCGTGCTCGGCATCGGCGTGACGATGCAGCCGGGCGGCGACGTGATCCGGCTCGGCAAGGCGCTCGACGCCGAATCGAAGGACCTGCAGGCGCAACTGCCGGCCGGCCTCAAGCTGGTCGAGGTGTCGAGCATGCCGCACGCGGTCGCGCATTCGGTCGACGATTTCCTCGAAGCCGTCGCCGAAGCCGTCGCGATCGTGCTGGTCGTGAGCCTCGTGTCGCTCGGCCTGCGCACCGGGATGGTGGTCGTGATCTCGATTCCGGTCGTGCTCGCGGTCACCGCCCTCTTCATGTACCTGTTCGACATCGGGCTGCACAAGGTGTCGCTCGGCACGCTCGTGCTCGCGCTCGGGCTGCTCGTCGACGACGCGATCATCGCGGTCGAGATGATGGCCGTGAAGCTCGAACAGGGCTACACCCGCGCACGCGCCGCCGCGTTCGCCTATACGAGCACCGCGTTCCCGATGCTGACCGGCACGCTCGTCACCGTGTCGGGCTTCCTGCCGATCGCGCTCGCGAAATCGAGCACCGGCGAATACACGCGCTCGATCTTCGAGGTGTCGGCCATCGCGCTGATCGCGTCGTGGTTCGCGGCCGTCGTGCTGATTCCGCTGCTCGGCTACCACATGCTGCCCGAGCGCAAGCGGCACGCGCACGAGGCGCACCTGCCCGACGATCACGAGCACGACATCTACGACACGCGCTTCTACCGCCGCCTGCGCGGCTGGATCGACTGGTGCATCGAGCGGCGCTTCGTCGTGCTGCTGATCACGGGCGCCCTGTTCGTCGTGGCAATGATGGGCTTTTCGCTCGTGCCGCAACAGTTCTTCCCGAGTTCCGATCGCCCCGAGCTGCTCGTCGACCTGCGGCTGCCCGAAGGTGCGTCGTTCGCGGCGACGCTGCGCGAGACCGAGCGCCTCGAGAAAGTGATCGACAAGCGCCCCGAGATCGATCATTCGGTGAGCTTCGTCGGCAGCGGCGCACCGCGCTTCTACCTCCCGCTCGACCAGCAGCTTCAGTTGCCGAACTTCGCGCAGTTCGTGATCACCGCGAAATCGGTGAAGGATCGCGAGAAGCTCGCGACCTGGCTCGAAACCACGCTGCGCGAACAGTTCCCGGCCGTGCGCTGGCGGCTGTCGCGGCTCGAGAACGGCCCGCCGGTCGGCTACCCGGTGCAGTTCCGCGTGAGCGGCGACAGCATCGCGACGGTCCGCTCGATCGCCGAGAAGGTCGCGGCGACGATGCGCGGCGACGCGCGCACGGTCAACGTGCAGTTCGACTGGGACGAGCCGGCCGAGCGCTCGGTGCGCTTCGAGATCGACCAGAAGAAGGCGCGCGAACTGAACGTCACGTCGCAGGACGTCTCGAGCTTCCTCGCGATGACGCTGTCCGGCACGACCGTCACGCAGTACCGCGAACGCGACAAGCTGATCGCGGTCGACCTGCGCGCGCCGAAGGCCGATCGCGTCGACCCCGCGAAGCTCGCCGGCCTCGCGCTGCCGACCCCGAACGGCCCGGTGCCGCTCGGCTCGCTCGGCCGCTTCAAGCCGACGCTCGAATACGGCGTCGTGTGGGAGCGCGATCGCCAGCCGACCATCACCGTGCAGTCGGACGTACGCGCCGGCGCGCAGGGCATCGACGTCACGCATGCGGTCGACGCGAAGCTGAACGCATTGCGCGCGCAGTTGCCGGTCGGCTACCAGATCAACATCGGCGGGTCGGTCGAGGAAAGCGCGAAGGCGCAGAAATCGATCAATGCGCAGATGCCGCTGATGGCGATCGCCGTGTTCACGCTGCTGATGATCCAGCTGCAGAGCTTCTCGCGCGTGCTGATGGTCGTGCTGACCGCGCCGCTCGGGCTGATCGGCGTGGTCGCCACGCTGCTGATGTTCGGCCAGCCGTTCGGCTTCGTCGCGATGCTCGGCGTGATCGCGATGTTCGGGATCATCATGCGCAACTCGGTGATCCTCGTCGACCAGATCGAACAGGACATCGCCGCCGGCCACGGCCGCGTCGACGCGATCATCGGCGCGACCGTGCGGCGGTTCCGCCCGATCACGCTGACGGCCGCGGCCGCCGTGCTCGCGCTGATCCCGCTGTTGCGCTCGAACTTCTTCGGGCCGATGGCGACCGCGCTGATGGGCGGCATCACGAGCGCGACCGTGCTGACGCTGTTCTACCTGCCCGCGCTGTATGCGACGTGGTTCCGCGTGAAGCGCGACGAACGCGACCCGCAGAACGGCCCGCCGTCCGGCGGCAGCATGCCGGCCGCGCCGTCGGGAGCCTGACCATGGATCGATCGATGAACCTGAAAACGAAAGCCGTGCGGGCCCTCGCCGTGGCGAGCCTCGCCGGCCCGCTCGCGGGCTGCGCCTGGTTCGCGCCGAGCGGCGATCCGCCCGCGATGCCGTCGCCCGCGCACTACGGCACCACACCGCAAGTGCAGCAGACCGTGTCCGCGCAAGGCGTCGCGCAGCAGTTCGAGGTCGGCGCGCAGCCGGTGCCCGACTGGTGGAAGCAGTACCGCTCCGATGCGCTGAACGCACTCGTCGACGAAGGGCTGCGCAACAGCCCGACGCTCAGTGCGGCATCGCACTCGCTGGATGCCGCACGCGAACAGCTGCGCGGGCAGATCGGCAGCTCGATGCTGCCGTCGATCGACGCGAGCGGCCAGGCCGCGCGCCAGCGCGCGCTCGGCGTGCCGATTCCCGCGCTCGGCGCGCCGACGCTGCTGTACGACACGTTCGTCGGCCAGTTGCAGGCGAGCTACACGATCGACCTGTTCGGCGCGTCGCGTTTCGCGAACCGCGCGCTGGCGCGACGCGTCGACGTCAGCGCGTTCCAGCTCGAATCCGCGCGGCGCGCGCTGGCCGCGAACATCGTCACCGCGTCGATCACGGTATCGGTGCTGAATGCGCAGATCGACACGACCGAGCGGCTCGTCGCCCTCGCCAACGACCAGGCGCACGATGCCGAACGCCGCTACGCACTCGGTTCCGCCTCGCGCAGCGACGCGCTGAACGCCCGGCAAAGCGCCGACACGTTCGCGGCGAGCCTGCCCGCGCTGCGCCAGCAGCGCGACTCGGCCCGCCATGCGCTCGCGGTGCTGGTCGGCCGCACGCCCGACCGGCCGCCGGCCGATCTCACGCTCGCCGATCTGCACCTGCCCGAACAGGTGCCCGTCGTCGTGCCGTCGGACCTGCTGCAAAGCCGCCCGGACATCCAGGCCGCCGACGCGGGGCTGAAGGCGGCCGCGGCCGAAGTCGGCCTCGCGACCGCGCAGATGTTCCCGCAGCTGTCGCTGTCGGCCGCGATGGGCAAAGGCGGCTTCAGCTGGCCGGCGATGCTGTCGGGCGCCGGCGCGATCTGGAACGTCGGCGCGTCGCTGAGCCAGCCGATCTTCCACGGCGGCGCGCTGCTCGCCCAGCGCCGCGCGGCGAAAGCGACTTACGAGGCCGCCGTCGACCAGTACAAGCAGGCCGTGCTCGGCG
>NZ_LDVA01000303.1:0-9167 GCF_050768715.1 Burkholderia sp. ZZQ-2
CCCGCCCACGGTTGACGGCACCGGCCGCGCGCCCGCGACTCCGCCGGAGCGCCGCGCCGCCGGAAATCGCCGTGCGTCGCCGCGCGCGCTCAGTCGAAACCAACGCCGCGAGCGCGCCCGTCATGCAGATGGCCGGTCGCACGCGTCAGCCTCCTGATCGCGACGAAGCTCGCGAGGCCCATGCCGAAGCAGCAAGCCGCCAGCGGCCACGCGGTAGCCCCGTCGAACACCAGCGTCGCAAGCGTGCCCACGCCGGTGACGATCACGCTCTGCACCGCGTAATAAAGCGCCACTGCCTTGCCGGCGACATCGCCGAAATCGCGCAGCGCACCGTTTGCCGTCACCGCCGACATCAGCACGATGCCGACCGCAACCAGCCACATCGGCATCACGAACGTCGCAAACGACGGCTTCGTCAGGATCGTGCCGAGCGCCAGCACGATCGCGCCCGCCATCATCGCGACCGCGCCTCGCGCCACGCAGCCCGCCTCGCCCCACTTCGACACGAATCTCCCGGCGAAGCGCGAGACGACGACCATGACGATCGCGACAGTCGCAAAGGCCACGCTGAACGACACGCGCGAGTAACCGGCCACACCGACCAGCACGCGCGGCGCGGTCGAGAAGAACACGAAGAACGCGCCCATCGAGGCCGCAAACGCGAGCGTGTGAACCCGGAACGGCCGGCTGCCGAGAATCGATGCGACGGACGGCCCCTGCCGGTTTGCCGTCCGCGGACGCGTTTCGTGCCAGCGCGGCCACGCGCGCCCGCATGCCAGCAGCCCCAGCAGGCCGAGCATCGCGAAGATCGCGCGCCATCCGCAGGCCGTCGCGATGGCCGCGCCCAGCAGCGGGCCCAACGCCGGCACGAACGCCAGCATCGCGCCGAACTGGCTGTAGATGATGCGGCCTTCGGGGCGATCGGCGTAGACATCGCGAACGGTCGCGAACGTGGCGACGAGCGCCGACGCGGCGCCCAGCGCCTGCAGCACGCGCAACACGACGAACGGGACGCCGCCGGTGGTGACCGCAAGCGCCAGGGAAGCCGCCGAAAAACACAGCGCGCCGCCCAGCATCACCGGCCGTCTGCCGATGCGATCCGACAACGGGCCGAAGATCATCTGGCCCAGGCCGAGGACGACCATGTAGACGCTCAGCGTCAACTGGACGACGGCCGGCGACGTGCCGAGCGCGGACGGCATCTCCGGGATCACCGGCAGGTACACGTCCATCGCCAGCGAAGCGAGGAGATCGAAAGGGGCCATCAGCAGGAGCGCCGACGGCAACGAATGGGCCCACACGGGCGTGGATTGTTCAGGCATGACAAGGCATCCGCTCAGAAAGGGAAATCTGGCGGCGATCTGCCTGGTCAGCGATGGACAACGGGAGATCGCCGCAACGACCGGTTGACGAAGGTCGTTGCGGCTCAGCGATCCGTGGACGGGCCAGCTCCCATGGAGGAATCCTTGCGTGGTGCGTTTTGCGTTGACTGTGCAGTGTAGTCGGTTCGCCAGGCCGGCACCAGCCGGGCGCGCGGTGCACGGCAGCGACTGTCCAGCCGGCCCGCCGCTCAGGCTACGACACGCGCCCATGCGGCCAATTGTCGCGAAACGATGCGATTCTCCGCGTTTCGTCGCTTTTCTCCACCGATACGATTGCCCGCTCCCGGCGCCTCGCGTATGGTGCTGGCCGTCCGCGCCCGATCGGTCGCCCGGACACCCGACCGTCGTCGCGCACGACGGCCGCGCGGGCCGTGCCCGCCGTCACCGTCTCCGCGGCACCGCCCTTCGGCGCCGCGCATTCATGAGGAGAGAGACGTGATTCACAAAGTCCTGATCCTGTTCGCACTCTGCATCGCGGGCCTCGCCGCGATCGCCGCCGGTTTCCAGCACATCCCCAGCTGATTCGCGGCCCCGGCTCGCTTCGCCGGGCCCGGGGGCCGCACCCATTCCTCTCCCCTCTTGCGATGAACCACTTTCTCGGACCGCCCGGGACGGGCGCCTTTTGCCATGCGCATCGACGTACAGCATTCCCAGCACGACATCGACGATGAACTCGACTCGCTCTACGCACGCTTGCACCAGCCGGGCCATCGCCTGCACGGCCTGCCGGCCGTCGCGCTCGGCCGCTCCGGCCTGATCGTCCGCCACCGCGAGGCCGACGGCGAATACTTCCTGTACGTCGAGGATCCGGCCGCGCGCCAGCTCGCCGGCTATACGGTATTCAACCGCCTGCCCGAAATCCCGCGTCGCGCCGACCGCTACCTGCGCGCGCCGCACACGCGGCTGCGCGGATCCGCGCAACGCAAGGGCCTCGCGACGACGCTGTATCGCTGGGGACTCGACGCCGGCCTGTGCCTGATCAGTGGGGCACGTCAGTCGATCGGCGCGGCGCAGCTGTGGACCGCGCTGGCCCATGACTATCGACACGGCTTCGTCGACATCGAAGGCCGCGCGCTGCGCTATCTCGGCGAAGCCGTTGCCGACGACGTGCACGGCGCGCTACATACGCGTCGTCTGCTGCTCGGCAACGGGTGGGAAATCGGCGCATTCGCGCGTGCAGCCGGGATGGCCGACGTCGTTGCCGCAGAATGTCGCCACCCGGGATTTCCGCGGGAAAGGCGCGAACCGCACCGCTTGCACGGGGGCGCCCAAGCGCGTCACTCCGCCCGTGCGCCGATGCGATAATCCGTCGGGCCGGCGCCCCCCCTCGCGCAAACCACTCAACGACACGCTCCTCGATGGCTACCGAACTCCAACCCGATTCCGAGCGCCGCATCGACATCGTCGCGCTATGCGGCAGCCTGCGTGCGCAGTCGTATAACGCGGCGCTGCTGGATGCTGCGGCACGCGTCGCGCCGCCCGGGACGCACATCACGCGCTTCGATCGCCTCGGCGAATTTCCGCTGTTCAACCCCGACGCGGAATATCCGTCGCCCGCCGCGGTGCGCGACCTGATCGATCGCCTGAACGCCGCCGACGGCGTGCTGATCGCGAGCCCGGAATACGCGCACGGCGTGACCGGCGTGATGAAAAACGCGCTCGACTGGGTCGTGGGATGCGAAGCGTTCGTGTACAAGCCGGTCGCGGTGCTGAACGCATCGCCGCGCGCGACGCATGCGGACGCGGCGCTGCGGGAAACGCTGTCGGTGATGTCGGCGCGCATCGTCGAGCGCGCGTCGATCTCGCTCCCGATCCTCGGCAGCCAGCTCGACGCGGCCGGCATCGCCGCGCATCCGCCGTTCGCGGCGGCGCTGGTCGAGGCGTTGCACGCGCTCAGCGCGGAGATCGCCGAAGGCACGCCAGCACGCTGATGTTGCGTAACCGGAAGTCCATCGCAGTCCGGATTAATCGGACGCCGCGCCCGTCGACGGGCGCAACGTCCGGCACGGATCATCGTCCGCGATAGATCGGTCTGTCGGCCGCCATCGAACCCGATTCGCTCGCGGCCGGTGCTGCCATTCCGTATCCGCTGGTATCGGCCGCCGACGTGCCGGTCGAACCGACCTTCTTCAACGCCTCCGCCAGCCGCGCCGGATAGTACGGGTCTTCGCCGTTCTGGCGGTAGCCGGCCGCACGCAGGGCGGCCAGTTCGGCCTTCACCTCCGCGCGCGTCACGGTGGACTGCGGCGCGGCCCACGCGGAAACGGAAATAGAAGCGGAAGCGGTCGCGGCAACCGTCGCGAGAACATACAGAGCAAGCTTGTTCATCTGATCTCTCCTGAGCATCGACGATGTTGTCGACGGAGAGTGAGTCGCGCCGCGTGCGCAAAGATGACACTCGCCGAAGAAGAAATCCGGCGTCGCGTCACGGTGCAGGTGCCACGCGGCACGCCGGCAGGAACGGCGTGTAACGGCGTGTTGAACGAAAACCCGATCGGCTGTCAGATTCCGCCGGACCGCGCGACTACCGGCATGTGGCCCGGCGCCACCCTCCGTTTTCGTTCAAAGGGTCGGACATGAAAACCAGAATCTGGATACTGATCGCGTCGCATCTCGCGACGGGCCTCGCGGCGTTCGCCGCGGGCATCTACGTGCTGCCGATCCTCACGGCGACGGAAGGCGCAAGCGCCGTCGAACTGCAAGTGGCCGCGGAAAACGCGCGCCATACCGGCCGCTTCGAACGCAACCTGCCGGGCAGCGACGCGCTGCACTGGGCGGACGGCAAGCTGACCGTCACCGATTCGTCGATCGTGTTCGAGGGCGACATCGCACCGGGCCCCGACTACAAGCTCTATCTCGTGCCGGCCTTCGTCGACACGCGAGCGTCGTTCCTCGCGATCAAGGCGCGCGCCGTACGCGTGGGCGACCTGAAGACATTCGGCAATTTCGTCATGGCGCTTCCCGACGACGTGAATCCCGCGCAATACACGTCGGTCGTGATCTGGTGCGAACGCTTCTCGAAATTCATCAGCGCGGCCCGCTATCAAAGCGCGCCGGCGTCGGGCCTGACGTCGATGTGACCGGCGCGCGGCCGCAACGGTGCGTGCTGGCGCGCTACCGGGTCTTGGCGCGCGCGCCCTTCTTCACCGCCTTCGCGCGCGGGGCTTCCTTTTCGGGCTGCGCGCCGCCGCCGGCGAGATCCTCGAGCCACGCGAGCGCATCGACGTACGACAGGAACTGCTGCAGATATTCCGGCGACAGCTCGCGCATCGTCGCGAGCGACCGGTGCACGAGACTGTTCGAATTGAGCGGCCCCGCGTTGCGCGGTACCTGGTCGAGCGACTGGCGGTACTGCTGTTCGGTGCGGACCTTCGACCACATCGTGCGGAAGTAGTCGACCAGCTCGGGATCGAGCCCGCGCCGGTCGGCCTGCGCATCGCGGCCGAGCCGTTCGACGAGCGCCGCCAGCGACGGGCCGCGTCCGGCCGCACCATTGGCGGCTTGCGCGGTGTCGCCCGCGGCGGCCTTCGCTTCGTCGGCCCGCGCGACGACCGCCGCGAAGCCTTCGATCAGCGTGGCGAGCCGCGCGTCGAGCAGCCCGCGCGCGTTGCCTTCGAGCGCGGCCGCACGCCGCTCGAGCGCGTCGATCCGGAGAAAGCGCACGGGGTCGAGCCGGTCGGCGCCCTGCTCGCGCCATGCGTCGAGTGTCGCGCGAACATGCGTCGCGTCGTCGGTCACTTCGCGTTCCCTCCGTTCGATGCCGACTTGCGCGGCACCGGCGCGATCTCCACGCGACGGTTCTTCGCGCGGCCTTCATCGTCCGCATTCGAGCTGACCGGCTGTTCCGAGCCGAACGCGGCCGCGAACACCGACGACGCCGGCACGCCGGCGTCGATCATCGCGCGCGTGACCGTCAACGCGCGCTTGGCCGACAGTTCCCAGTTGTCCGCGAACTGGCGGTTGCCGGCATGCACCTGCTGGTCGTCGGCGAAGCCGCTGATCATCAGGATCTCGTCGCGTGTCTTCAGGTAGGCGGCGAGCGGTGCGGCCAGCGTCTTCAGCAGGTCGCGGCCGGCGGGCTGCAACTGGTCGGAGTTCAGCGCGAACAGCACGTTGCCGCTGATGCCGATGCGTCCGTTCACGAGCGTCACGCGGCCGGCCGCGAGCGGCCCGGCGAGCGCCTGCTCGAGCGACTTGCGCTGCTGCGCTTCCTGCTGGCGCGCGCGCACGGCTTCCTCGAGCTTCGACGTGAGCTGCAACTGCATGCCGATCACGCCGACGAGGATCAGCACGAACGCGCCGAGCAGCACCGACATCAGGTCGGCGAACGCGGGCCACACCGGCGCGGAGGACGCGCCGCCGTCGATTTCGTCGTGCATGCGTTACGCTCCGACGGACGCCCGCCGGCCGGCGAGCTGCTGCAGGTCTTCGACGATCTGCTTCTGCGACATCATGCTCAGGTCGATCACCTCGCGCGCCTGCGCGACGTAGTATTCGAGCTGCTCGTCGCTGCGCGCGAGCGACTTCTCGAGCGCGGCCTCGATGCGTTGCAGATGGGTCAGCAGCTTGTCGTTCGACTCGCCGAACACCTGCACGGCCATCCCGAACGCGTCGCCGAGGCTCGCGACTTCGACTGCGCCCGCCGTGACTTGCGCGGCCACCGAGTCGAGCTTGCGCGTTTCGGCGTCGACGGTGTCGTTGAAGCGCGCCCCGACGCGGTCGAGCAGGTCGGCCGACGTGCTGACGAGCGCGTCGATCGCGGTGCGCTGTTCGGTCGACGCGTGATTGACCGCGCCGAGCAGCGTTTCGAGCGTCGCGAGCAGGCGGCTGCGTTCCTCGAGCATCGCGGTGTCGTGCACCAGGCTGTCGGACAGGCGCTGGCGCAGTTCGGCGACGACGTCGGCCGCGGCCTTCGGCGCCTCCGACGCAGCCTGCACGAGGCGCGCGATCTCGTTGATCGTGTCACTCGCATGCACTTGCGCCTGCGCGGTGATGTCGTTCGCGGTGCGGGCCAGCGTGTCGCAGATGTCCTGCTGGCGCGTTGCGGCCTGCGCGCTCGTGTGCGCCCATTCGTCGCGCAGCGCGGCCGCCATCGCGGCGAGCGAGTCGTTCCACGCGGCGAGGCGTTGTTCGTCGCGGGCGGCCAGTTGCGTCTGCAAGCCCGTGTGTGACTCGCGGATCGTCGACAGCAGGTCATTCGAGCGTTGTTCGAACGTTGCAGCCTGTGCGGTCAGGTCGCGCGTCGTTTGCGCGAGTGCGTCGCAGATTTCCTGCTGACGGCCCGCACTGTGTACCCCCGCACGCTGCCATTCGTCGCCGAGCTTCGCGGCCATTGCGGCCAGCGATTCGTTCCACGCGGTGAGACGTTCCTCGTCGCGCGCCGCCAGTTGCGTCTGCAGGCCCGTGTGCGAATCGCGGATCGTCGACAGCAGGTCGTTCGAGCGTTGTTCGAACGTTGCAGCCTGTGCGGTCAGGTCGCGCGTCGTTTGCGCGAGTGCGTCGCAGATTTCCTGCTGACGGCCCGCGCTGTGTATCCCCGCACGCTGCCATTCGTCGCCGAGCTTCGCGGCCAGCGCGGCCAGCGAATCGTTCCACGCTGTGAGGCGTTCTTCGTCGCGCGCCGCCAGTTGTGTCTGCAAACCCGTGTGCGAATCGCGAATCGTCGACAGCAGGTCGTTCGAGCGCTGTTCGAAGGTCGAAGCCTGCGCGGACAGGTCGCGCGTCGTTTGCGCCAGTGCGTCGCAGATTTCCTGCTGACGGCCCGCGCTATGCACACCTGCGCGTTGCCATTCGTCGCCGAGCTTCGCGGCCATCGCGGCCAGCGATTCGTTCCACGCGGTGAGACGTTCTTCGTCGCGCGCCGCCAGTTGTGTCTGCAAACCCGTGTGCGACTCGCGAATCGTCGACAGCAGGTCGTTCGAGCGCTGTTCGAAAGCCGAAGCCTGCGCGGTCAGGTCGCGCGTCGTTTGCGCCAGCGCGTCGCAGATTTCCTGCTGACGGCCCGCGCTGTGCTCGCCTGCGCGTTGCCATTCGTCGCCGAGCTTCGCGGCCATCGCGGCGAGCGATTCGTTCCACGCGGTGAGGCGCCGTTCGTCGCGCGCGGCCAGCTCGGTCTGCAGCCCCGCGTGCGACTCGCGCATCGCGGCAAGCGTCGCGCCCGAATGGCGTTCGAACGTCGCTGCGGCCTCGCCCAGCGCACGCGCATGCTGGCCGGCCAGCGTCTCGCCGACCTGCTCCTGGCGCGCCAGCGCATCGCGCCAGGCATCCGACAGGCGGCTTTCGGTCGATTCGAGGCGCGTCGCGACGCCGTCGAGCAGGTCCGTCGAACGCTGCGCGAAGGTCTCGGTGAACTGGCCGAGGGTCGTCTGCAACTGCTGCGCGACGGCGTCGCCCGCACGGCGCTGTTCGTCGAGCGCGCGGCTCCAGACGGCCGTCACGTTGCCGGTGGTCTTCTCGAAGCCGTCCGTCAGCCCGTCGAGCTGACGCTGCACGGCGCCCGTCACGGTGTCGCGCAGCGCGGCCATCTCCTGCGCGAGCCCCGTCATCGTCGCGGCGACGACCGGCTGCAGCGCGGCACCGGCCACGCGCGCGCTTTCGGCGGCGCTTTCCTTCAGCGCGTCCCCGACATTCGACGCGAGGCCCGCATACGCGCGCTCGGTCCGATCGAAGAACGCTTGCTGGCTTTCGATCTGGCGATCGTGCAGCGCGACGCTGCGCGCCTCGAGCGACGTCATCATCGTCTGCAGGCGGTCGACCAGCGCCGGCATCACGTCGGCCTGGCGCTGCAGCAGCCGGAACGATTCGTCGCGCTGGTGCGCGGACGAGTGCACACGCAGCGTCGTCGCGATCTTCGCGTCGAGCTGCTGAGCCGCGTCGATCCGCTCGCGGCGCACGAGCGCGGACAGCAGGCCGAGCATCGCGGACGCCGCCACGCCGGCAATCGACGTGCCGAATGCGAAGCCGAGGCCCTTCACCGGCGCGATCAGCGACGCGCGGATCGCGTCGAGATCGGTCGCGCTTTCGAGCGCGGCGCCCGTGCCCTTCAGCGTGACGACCATCCCGAGCAACGTGCCGAGCATGCCGAGCAGCACGAGCAGGCCGACGAGATAAGGCGTGAGCGACGGGCCCGGCAGCGCGACGCGCGCGCCTTCGACCCGCGCGCGCACGGCGCCGCGCAGGCCCGGGTGCAGCGTGTCGAGCCACGTGTCGAGCTTCGCGGGCGGCTCGGTCAGGCGGGCGACCGCGTGCGACAGCGTGGCGGTGGCCTGCCGGTAGCGCAGCAGTTCCCATGCGCCGGCGACGTAGCACGCGGCGATCAGCAGCGTGACGGCCGACGCCAGCGGGTTCGACGCGACATAGCCGACGCCGATCCAGCCCACAGCGAGCAGACCGGCGACGAAGACAACGAGATCAAGGCGAATTCTGGACATAGCGTGTTGATTAGCAGGTGCGAAGGGCCGCGAGCAGCCCGTCTACCGTTTGAAACCGGACTTCGAGTTCGGCAAGCAGGATGCTTTGCATCTCGTCGCGAAACGTATCGAGCCATGCGCCGGGCACGATCGCCGCGACGGCCGGGCTGTTGACGATCGCCGCGCCGTCATCGGCGGGATCGGCCGCGGCCGCGGATTCCGCTGCGGCTGCGGCCGCGGCTTCGGCATCGGCATCGGCCAGCGCCTGCCGCTCCGCGTCGCGCAGCCGCCCGAAGCGCGTACCGAGCAGCGCGGGCACGGCCGACAGCAGGCTGCGCTCGCGCGCGCCGAGCACGCGCTCCATGATCGCGTCGAG
>NZ_LDVA01000304.1:0-15269 GCF_050768715.1 Burkholderia sp. ZZQ-2
AGCCCCGCCGCGGCCCAGGCCGTGCGCGCGAGCGAGCGCGGCGACCTCGACGCGCGCACCGACGCCG
The DNA here is from genome assembly GCF_050768715.1 of Burkholderia sp. ZZQ-2. Classification (NCBI taxonomy): domain Bacteria; kingdom Pseudomonadati; phylum Pseudomonadota; class Betaproteobacteria; order Burkholderiales; family Burkholderiaceae; genus Burkholderia; species Burkholderia sp. ZZQ-2. The sequence continues at coordinate 68 of NZ_LDVA01000304.1, forward strand.
TGCTCGCCTGGCTCGACGCGCCGGGCAACGCGCTCGTCACGCTCAACGATCCGGCCTACCCGCCGCGGCTGCGCGACCTGCACGATCCGCCGCCGCTGCTATATGTAAAGGGCCGTCTCGACCTGCTGCACGCGCGCGGTCTCGCCGTGGTCGGCAGCCGCCACGCGACGCCGCAGGGTCTCGCCGACGCGACGCGCTTCGCCCGCGAGCTGTCCGACGCCGGGCTTCCGATCGTGTCGGGCCTCGCGCTCGGAATCGACGGCGCCGCGCATCGGGGCGGGCTCGACGGCCGGTCAGGCACGGTCGCGGTGATCGCGACCGGCGCCGATCTCGTCTATCCGGCGCGACACCGCGCGCTCGCCCACGAAATCGCCGCTCACGGCGCGATCGTGTCGGAATGGCCGCTCGGCACACCGGCCCGCGCCGCACACTTCCCGCAACGCAACCGGCTGATCGCCGCGCTCGCGATCGGCGCGCTCGTCGTCGAGGCCGCCCCGCGCTCCGGCTCGCTGATCACCGCGCGGCTCGCGAACGAACTGGGACGCGATGTGTTCGCGATGCCGGGCTCGATCCACGCGCCGCTCGCGCAGGGCTGCCACGCACTGATCCGCGACGGCGCGAAGCTGACGGCGGCGCCGCTCGACGTGCTCGAGGAGTACGGGCTGGGCGAACCGGCGGTTCGCGCGACGGGCGATGCATCGTGCACCGGAAATCAGCACGCCAGCGCCGCCAACCTCCGCGGAACCGAGGCCGCCGGTGTCGCGCAGGCCGATCCGCTCGTTGCAGCCGGCCCGCCGGCGCGAATCGAAGCATCGCCGGCGCGACCCCACAGCCCGTCCGAACAGGCCGTACTCGCCGCACTGGGATACGGCCCCGTCACCTACGAATGGCTCGCCGAACACAGCGGCCTGGCCGACGACGTGCTGCACGGCGCGCTGCTCGCGCTCGAGCTGGCCGGCCGCGTCGCGAGCGTCCCCGGCGGACGCTTCGCGAGCCTTGACGCAGCGCCCACCCCGGCCGCGCACGGCGTGCTACATTCCCCCGCATAGGGGCGGCCACGCCGCCGACGATATCCAAGGAAATCCATGCCCGCGCTGAACCTCGACACCGATGCGGATCGGATCGCCGAGCGCCTCGCCGATCCCGGCACGTTGCTCGTCGCCTGCCTGTGCGCCGAGTGGTGCGGCACGTGCCGCGACTACCGGACGGCCTTCGACCAGCTCGCCGACGCGCATCCGGACGCCTGCTTCGCCTGGATCGACATCGAAACGCATGCCGACCAGCTCGACGACCTCGACGTCGAGAACTTCCCGACGATCCTGATCGAAGATACCCACACCGCACGTTTCTTCGGCACGGTGCTGCCGCATGCGGCAATCGTCGAGCGGATGCTGTCCGACCTGAGTGCGGTACCCGGTGCGCCGCACGCACCGAAATTGCGCAACGTCCTGACCGTCGAAGCCTGAATTCACGAGCCGGCCCGGTGGTTTGCGCCCGTTTGCGCGCGCCGCCGCGCCGGGCGCTTGCCGCCGTTGCAGGCCCCCTCTATGATGAGCCGCTTTTTGCACGCCGAGCCGCCGTCGCGTCGGCGTGTGCTATAAAGCGGTCGTTAAAGGGACCCACAACCGGCGAACCCGGTCTACCAACACACACCTGTCATGTCCAAAGCACTGATCATTGCGGAAAAGCCTTCTGTCGCGAACGACATCGCACGCGCTTTGGGCGGCTTTACCAAGCATGACGAGTATTACGAGAGCGACGATTTCGTCCTTTCGTCCGCTGTCGGCCACTTGCTGGAAATCGCCGCCCCGGAAGAGTACGAGGTCAAGCGCGGGAAATGGAGCTTCGCGCATCTGCCCGTCATCCCCCCGCATTTCGACCTGAACCCGATCGCAAAAAGCGAGTCGCGCCTCAAGGTGCTCACGAAGCTGATGAAGCGCAAGGACGTCGACCGCCTGATCAACGCATGTGACGCGGGGCGCGAGGGCGAACTGATTTTCCGTCTGATCGCGCAGCACGCGAAGGCGAAGCAGCCGGTCCAGCGCCTGTGGCTGCAGTCGATGACCCCGCAGGCGATCCGCGACGGCTTCGCGAACCTGCGCAGCGACACCGACATGCAACCGCTCGCCGACGCCGCACGCTGCCGCTCGGAAGCCGACTGGCTCGTCGGGATCAACGGCACCCGCGCGATGACCGCGTTCAACAGCAAGGGCGGCGGCTTCTTCCTGACGACAGTTGGCCGCGTTCAGACGCCAACGCTGTCGATCGTCGTCGAACGCGAAGAGAAAATCCGCCGCTTCATCCCGCGCGACTACTGGGAAGTGAAGGCGGAATTCGCGTGCGCGGGCGGCTTCTACGAAGGCAAGTGGTTCGACCCGAAATTCAAGCGCGATGAATTCGATCCGGAAAAGCGCGACTCCCGCCTGTGGAGCCTGCCGGCCGCCGAAACGATCGTCGCCGCGTGCCGCGACCAGGTCGGCACGGTCTCGGAGGAATCGAAGCCGTCGACACAACTGTCGCCGCTGCTGTTCGACCTGACGAGCCTGCAGCGCGAAGCGAACAGCCGCTTCGGCTTCTCCGCGAAGAACACGCTCGGTCTCGCGCAGGCGCTGTATGAAAAGCACAAGGTGCTGACCTACCCGCGTACCGACGCCCGCGCGCTGCCGGAAGACTATCTGTCGACGGTCCAGTCCACGCTCGAGATGCTCAAGGAGAGCCACAACTACCTGCCGCATGCGAAGCAGGTGCTCGACAAGGGCTGGGTGAAGCCGAACAAGCGCATCTTCGACAACTCGAAGATCAGCGACCACTTCGCAATCATCCCGACGCTGCAGGCACCGAAGTCGCTGTCCGAGCCGGAGCAGAAGCTGTACGACATGGTCGTGAAGCGCTTCCTCGCCGTGTTCTTCCCGGCCGCCGAATTCCGTGTCACGACGCGGATCACCGAAGTCGCCGGCCATCACTTCAAGACCGAAGGCAAGGTGCTCGTCGAGCCGGGCTGGCTGCAGGTGTACGGCCGCGACGCCGAAGGCGCGGATGCGAACCTCGTGCCGGTGCAGAAGGACGAGAAGGTGAAGACGGACGAAATCGCCGCCGTCGCGCTCGTCACGAAGCCGCCCGCACGCTATTCGGAAGCGACGCTGCTGTCCGCAATGGAAGGCGCGGGCAAGCTCGTCGAGGACGACGAACTGCGCGAAGCCATGGCCGCGAAGGGCCTCGGCACGCCGGCCACGCGTGCGGCGATTATCGAAGGCCTGCTCGGCGAAAAGTACCTCGTGCGTGAAGGCCGCGAACTGATCCCGACCGCGAAGGCGTTCCAGCTGATGACGCTGCTGCGCGGGCTCGGCGTGAAGGAACTGACCGCGCCGGAGCTCACCGGCGAATGGGAATACAAGCTGTCGCAGATGGAGCGCGGCAACCTCGGGCGCGACGCCTTCATGCAGGAAATCGCCCGCATGACGCAGCAGATCGTCAAGCGCGCGAAGGAATACGATTCCGACACGATCCCCGGCGATTACGCGACGCTCGAGACGCCGTGTCCGAACTGCGGCGGCCAGGTGAAGGAAAACTACCGCCGCTTCGCGTGCACGAAGTGCGAGTTCTCGATCTCGAAGATCCCGGGCAGCCGGCAATTCGAGATCGCGGAAGTCGAGGAGCTGCTGCGGGAAAAGACGATCGGTCCGCTTTCCGGATTCCGCAGCAAGATGGGCCGCCCGTTCTCGGCGATCCTGAAGCTCTCGTTCGACGACGAGACGAAGAACTACAAGCTCGAGTTCGATTTCGGCCAGGATACGGGCGGCGAGGAAGGCGAGGCGCCCGACTTCTCGACACAGGAGCCGGTCGGCGCGTGCCCGAAGTGCAAGGGCCGCGTGTTCGAGCACGGGATGAGCTACGTGTGCGAGCACTCGGTGGCCAACCCGAAGACGTGCGACTTCCGCTCGGGCAAGGTGATCCTGCAGCAGGAAATCACGCGCGAGCAGATGGGCAAGCTGTTGGCCGACGGCCGCACGGATCTGCTGCCGAACTTCAAGTCGTCGCGCACCGGCCGCAACTTCAAGGCGTTCCTCGTGAAGCAGCCGGACGGCAAGATCGGCTTCGAGTTCGAGAAGAAGGAACCGAAGGCTGCCGCCGCGAAGAAGACTGCGAAATCGGCGACGAAGGATGCCGAAACCGTGACGGAAGGTGCAGAAGAGAAACCGGCACCGGCTCGCAAGACCGCCGCGAAGACTGCAGCCACCAAGACGGCGGCTCGCAAGACGACGGCCCGCAAGACGGGCTCGTAACAGCCTGGACGCCGGGACGGGCTTTCTCCCGGCGCGTCCTGCTTCGGCAGGCAGCTATAAAAAAACGCGGATCGACTGCTCGATCCGCGTTTTTTCTTTGTGCCGGCGGTAACCGACGCCCGGTCGCCCGGGCCGTCGCGCCGTTACAGCGGCGACGGCGCCGCGACGCGCGTGCGCGGCGAACGCGGCAGGCGCGGCGACAGGTTCGGGTCGGCCGATTCCGGTTGCTCGGCACGCGTCTCGACACCGATCGGCGCGAGCGCGGAGCTCTGCGCGGCCCACTGCTCACCCATCGTCGCGTCGGTCGCGTGGCTGAAATGCTCGACGAGGTGGTCGATGAACGTGCGCACCTTCGCGGGCAGATGGCGCCGGCTCGGGTAAGCGATGTTGATCTCGACCTGCGGCAGCCGGAAATCCGGCAGCAACCGCACGAGCGCACCGCGCGCGATGTCGCTGCCGATCAGGTAACTCGGCAGGATCGCGACACCCATCCCGAGCAGCGCGAACTGGCGCAGCATCGCGGTGTTGTTCGCGACAATCACGTTGGTCGGGCGCACACGCACTTCGCCGTCCTGCCCCGTGAACACACGCTCGTCGCCCCAGTATTCGGTCGGCAGGCTCAGGCTCGGATGCTCGGCGAGATGCTCCGGATGGGTCGGCACGCCGTGCTTCTCCAGATAGCTCGGCGTCGCGCACACGGTCATGCAGCCGGTGGTCAGGCGCCGCGTGACGATGCTCGCGCTGCGCATCTGGCGCGTGACGACGATGCCGACATCGAAACCTTCCTCGACCAGATCGACCTGCCGGTCGACCAGCGTGAGATCCGGCACCACTTTCGGGAAATTCTCCGTGTACGACTGCAACACGGGCGCGAGGTTATGCAGGCCGAACACGACCGGCGCGACGATGCGCAGCGTGCCGACCGGCTCGTGATTGCGCGCGACGACCATCTGCTCGACGTCTTCCAGCTCATCGAGGATCTGGCGGGCACGCTCCAGATAGACCTGGCCTGACTCCGTCAGGGAAAGGCTGCGCGTGGTGCGGTTCAGCAAACGCGTGCCGAGCCTGCCCTCCAGATCGGCGACGTGACGCGTCGCGACCGCGTTGGAGATATCCATTGCACTCGCGGCCCGCGCGAAACTGCCGAGATCTGCAACCTTGACGAACACGCGCATCGACTGCAAATGATCCATAAACGACTCCTGCCGCTGTTACAACTTCAAAAAGATGAAGCAAATGCGTAATTCTCCTACGACAGCGGAAATGATGCAGAGTTGCTCAACAAGGCCCCGGTTGACGATAAAAATAGTCAAAAATCCTCGCCCTCTGCGGATAGTTGATCCAATTATTCCGATTGGGACAACAATTGGGTGAACCTCGTCGTGTAAGCGGCCGAATCAGGAAGGACGTATTTGATGCGACACAACAGCGCACCCTTCTGCCCGTCGCGCGAGCGGCGTCGGGGCAGGCTGCCGCCAATTGCGGCGGAGCGTAACAACCTGTTAAAAAGACACCACGAAGGCGGCTGACATAGCATCATGTCGGCCCCGGCCGGGCGGGACGGGTGCGCGAGGTGCGCCGCCGCCACCGCCGCTTTCAACGCGCGACACCCGCTCATCATGAAAATTGCCATCCTCGACGACTACCAGGACGCCGTCCGCAAGCTGAACTGCTTCGAGATGCTTGCCGGCCACGACGTGAAGGTCTTCAACAATACGGTGCGCGGATTGGGGCAACTCGCCAGCCGTCTGGCGGAAGTCGAGGCGCTCGTACTGATTCGCGAACGGACCCCGATTTCGTCGCAACTGCTCGCGAAGCTGCCGAACCTGCGCATGATCAGCCAGACCGGCCGCGTGTCGAGCCACATCGATCTTGAAGCCTGTACCGACCGCGGCATCGCGGTGCTCGAAGGCACGGGCTCGCCGGTTGCCCCCGCCGAGCTGACCTGGGCGCTCGTGATGGCCGCCCAGCGCCGCATTCCTCAGTACGTCGCGAACCTGAAGCAGGGCGCCTGGCAGCAGTCGGGCCTGAAGACGTCGGCCATGCCGCCGAACTTCGGCCTCGGCCAGGTGCTGCGCGGCCAGACGCTCGGCATCTGGGGCTACGGCAAGATCGGCCGGCTCGTCGCCGGCTACGGCAAGGCGTTCGGGATGAACGTGCTGATCTGGGGCCGCGAGCATTCGCTCGAGGCCGCGCGCGCCGACGGCTATACGGCCGCCGAAAGCCGCGAAGCGCTGTTCGAGCAGAGCGACGTGCTGTCGCTGCACCTGCGCATGCATGACGACACGCGCGGGATCGTGAAGCAGGAAGACCTGATGCGGATGAAGCCGACGTCGCTGCTCGTCAACACGAGCCGCGCCGAACTGCTCGAGGAAAACGCACTGGTCAACGCGCTGTCGCACAACCGTCCGGGGATGGTCGCGATCGACGTGTTCGAGAGCGAGCCGATCCTGCAGGGCTACAGCCTGCTGCGAATGGAAAACGTGATCTGCACGCCGCACATCGGCTACGTCGAGCGCGAAAGCTACGAGCTCTACTTCAGCGCGGCGTTCCGCAACATCCTCGCGTTCGACGACGGCGACATGTCGAGCGTTGCCAACCCGGAAGCGCTGACGCCGATCCGCAAGCGCTGACCGCGCGGGCTGCGCACGCCGCGCGGCCCCGCACCTCCGTTCCCGATCGTCAGGCGGCCACGCGGCCGCCCGTCATCGCATCGACGCGCGTGAGGAAATGCTCGCCGTCGCGCCGACCGAGATCGTACGCATGCCGCATCTGCGACGGGCTCGTGTAGTCCCAACTCGAAATCGGCACCTTGCTCGAAGGCTGGACGTACAGCCGACGCTGCTCGCCATGCGCGACCGTGAACATCTGCGGGCGCGGATACAGCCGCGTGACGAGCACCAGCACGTCGCCCGGCGTCGGGTCGAGCGCGTCGACCGGCACGTTGTCGACCATCCCGCCGTCGAGCACCGGCCGGCCGCCGCGGCGCAGCACCGGCGTGAACGGCGGCGTGCAGGACGACTGCAGGATCAGGTCGGCGAGTTCCTCGACTTGCGTGCAGGCCTGCGCACGCACGAATTCGGGCCGAAAGCCGAGCGTGCGCCCGAGCGTCGGGTGCAGCGTCTTGCGCACGTACTTCTCGATGTTGTACGCGACGAGACCGGCGGCGACTGCGCTGCGCGCACCGAGCCAGCGCGGCACATGCGACACGCCGATGCGGATCTCCGGCGCCGCGGCAAGCTTCGCGAACGGTTCGCCGTAGATGTCGAGCAGCGCCTGACGGTAAATCCGGTAATGCGGAAACACGGGCTCGCGCCCGAACAGGTTGCCCCAGTACGCGTTCTTCCGGTTGTGGCGCAGCGCCTCTTCGTAATAGCGCATCACCCAGGCGGCGTCGCGTGTATACAGCATGCAGGCGGTTGCCGCGCCGGCCGAGATACCGGTGATCACGCGCGGGCGCAGGCCGAGCGCCGGCTGTGCGACGTCCCAGAAGCCGGCCTGCCACCAGCAGCGATTGCCGCCGCCCGCAAAGACGATCTGGTCGAACATCGCGCCGCTCAGCTGACGAGCGCGTAGGTCGACGTCGCGTGAACGGCCATCTTGCCGTCTTCGTCGAACAGCTCGACTTCGCCGAATACGAGATTGCGGCCCATCCGCAGCACGCGCGCGGTGACGAGCACGTCGCCCTTGCGCACGGGACGCATGAAGTTCGTGTTCAACGACACGGTCGTCATCGGCCGGAACTCGCCGAGCGCGGCCGAGATCGCGACCACCATCGCGGTATCGGCGGCCGCCGTGAACACCTGGCCGCAGATCACACCGCCCGAATGGCGGAATTCGCCGGAAAACGGCAGGCGCAGCGTGACGCTGTCGTCGCCGATCGACACGGGGACCAGACCGAGCGAGCGGACCCAGGGGGCCAGCAGGCGATCCAGCAATTCGCGGACTGCGTTTTCGTCCATCTTCGAAAGCCCAGAAAGCGTTGCGCGACCGCCGCGCAACACGTGTGGCGTCATCATACCGGGAGCACGAAAACTGCGATCGCTCGTTATCGGGCCGGCAGCCACCGTTGTCGTGACGAAATATTCTCAGGAAATTTGCAGAAAGGACTTGCCAAGCCTGAAATGCTCGTGCATAATCTTTCTTCTGTTGGGGGCGTTAGCTCAGTTGGTAGAGCAGCGGACTCTTAATCCGTAGGTCGAGTGTTCGAGTCACTCACGCCCCACCAGGAATTTCAAAGGCCGGTCAGCGCAAGCTGACCGGCCTTTTCCGTTTACGCCGCTTTCCTGCCGTTGTTCATTTACGCCGCCTCGCTTCGCGTTGCGCGCCCCTCGCGGTACGCGAGCGCACCCATCTTCCGCATCGTTTCCGCTAGAATCGTCCGACAAATATCACACGACCGGCGCAGGCACTGTCGCTCGCCCGCCGGCACTGAGAGAGCATGGGACGTCAGACATGGAAGCATGTGAACGGGACGCGACCATTCAGAGGGCCTGGTTGCGCCGATATCGGCCGGTTCGGCGGGTCACGCCATCCCCCCGATCAGGCCGGAATCCGCAGTGCGAAGCACGAAGAACCGGATCCGGTCATGCCGGGTAGGGACGCACTCGTCGCGATGGCGCTCGGCGTCGTGCTGCTCGTACTGGCCGGCATGCTCGCCGTGACGGCCGGGCAGGCGACCGGCCAGCTGGTCCGCGCACCGGGCACGGTCGTGCGCATCGTGCAGGACAGCGACGCGATACGCGCATACCGGCCGATCGTCGCGTACCTCGCGAACGACGGCCAGCGCCGCGAAGTGGCCGGCAATACCGCATCGACCGTCCCCGCCTACGACATCGGCGAGAACGTCGAGGTATGGCTCGACCCCGGCCACCCCGAACGCCCCGCGCTGATCGACGATTTCGCGCAACGCTGGTTTCCGGCGATCGTGCCGGCGCTGCTCGCCATCGCGTCGTTCGCGATCGGCGGCCTGCTGATCGCCGGTGAGCGCCGCCGCCGGTCGTCCGCCCCGCCGCCGGCCCGCCGCGCCCGCAAGCACGTGCGCAGCCGCTGGGATATCGCGATCGTGCTGATTCCGATCGCGATCGGCACGGGCTTCATCGCCGGCGCCGGCGCGGCCGGCCTGCGCCAGTGGCAGGTCATCCACCACTATGCGCGTTCCACCGGCCATGTCGTCGAGATCGCGAAAAACGCGCACTCGCCCCGCGCGCGCACGTCGCTGTATTCGGCGATCGTCGCGTTCACGACCGACAGCGGACGCCAGATCAAGTTCGCGCAGGGTTCGGCGTCGTCGCATCCCGGACTGCACGAAGGCGAAGCGGTCAACGTGCTGTACGACCCCGTCACACCCGAGCGCGCGGTGGTCGACCGCTTCTGGGATCACTGGGGCCTCACGGCCATCCTGTTCGCGATCGGCGCGCCGTTCCTCGCGGCCGGGCTGTTCATCGCCGCGACGCTGTGGCCGGAACATCCGCCGCACGAAGCCGCGCCTTGACGTTCGCGTGCCGGCCGCGCATCGCGCGGCACGACGACCGGCTCGGCGCGCGCGTCACCGCTCCCTGAACGCCTCCACTTTCGCGCGGTTCCCGCAGGTGCGCATGTCGCACCAGCGCCGCCCGACGCCGCGCCCGCGATCGACGAAGAACCACGTGCAACGGCCGCACTGGCGCACGCGCGTAAAATCGTCGCTGCGCAGCAGATGCTCGAACCCGAGTGCGGCCGCGTCGACCCAGCGCGACGCGACGCGTGCGTCGGGCCGCCACGCGAACCGGCCGTCGACCGCATCGAACGCGCTGCGCCCGATCGCCTCGCGGATCGCAACGGCGAGCCGGCCCGCCGCGCGCGCGCCGGCAGTGCCGCCACTGCCGGCCGTCAGGTGTGCGATCGCGCCGTAAGCCTCCTCGCGAAAGCGATGCAGCGCGACCAGTGCGTCGGCGTCGTCCTGCCGCGCATGACGCAGAAGCCGCGCCAGATCGGCCGGCGCCAGCAACCCCGATCGCTCCGCCCACGCATGCACGGCCGGCCAGTCGACGAACTTGTCCGCGTCGCGCGTCTTGCCCGTGTCGGCCACCGTGTTGAGGAAGTCGAGCGCCGGATGGCCGCCGACAAAATCGGCTGCCCCCCATTCATGCGCATGTCGCACGGGTTCGTGTCGAGTAACCATTTATTTTCATCTATCGGTTTCACACCCGGACGATCCGGAGTAACCTGTTAACAACCAAAACAGGTTAGCACGGAGATGCCGATGCTCGAACTCGCCAACCGCTTCATTTTCGAAGGCCACCGGATTGCCTGGGGAACGTTCGGCGAAGGCCCGCCGCTCGTGCTCGTGCACGGCACGCCGTTTTCGTCGCAGGTGTGGCGGCGGATCGCACCGTGGCTCGCGCGCCGTCATCGCGTGTTCTTCTACGACCTGCTCGGCTACGGTCAATCCGACATGCCGGATGCGGACGTGTCGCTCGGCCGCCAGAACGCGCTGTTCGGCGCGATGCTCGACGCATGGAACATTTCGCGACCGCGCGTGCTCGCGCACGACTACGGCGGCGCCACCGTGCTGCGCGCGCACTTCCTCGACGGCGTCGCCTACGCGGATCTCACGCTCGTGAACCCGGTCGCGATTGCGCCGCAGGGTTCGCCGTTCGTGCGCCACGTCGCGCAGCACGAAGCTGCCTTCACCGGATTGCCCGCGTATGCGCATCACGCACTTGTGTCGGCCTATCTCGGCAACGCCGTCGCCCGGCCGCTGAGCGACGAGGCGCTGTCGATCTACCGCGCGCCGTGGCTCACGCCCGCCGGCCAGGCCGCGTTCTATCGCCAGATCGCGCAGATGCGCCAGCACTACATCGAGGAAGCCGAGGCCCGTTATGCGCCACCGGACTTTCCGGTGCGCATCGTATGGGGCGAGGACGACGCGTGGATTCCGCTCGAACAGGGGCAGGCGCTGGCCGATCGCATCGCCGGCGGCCAGCTGATCAAGGTGCCGCGAGCGGGCCACCTGGTGCAGGAAGATGCGCCGGAAGCGATCGTCGCGGCGGTACTCGACCAGTCAGGGAAAGGTTGACGCCGCCTGTACCGCGTGTCGCTTGTCGCGTGCCGCGTCAGAACACCGGCACGCCCTGCGCGAGCGTCGAGATGAACTTCGCGGTGCGCGGATCGCGCGGGTCGCCGAACAGGTCACGCGATGCACCGGCCTCGACCACGCGCCCTTCCGCGAGAAACACCGCGTCGTGCGCGATCGACGCGGCCAGGCGCAGGTCGTGCGTCGCCATCAGCATCGTCGTGCCTTCGCGCGCGAGCTGGCGCAGCACCTCGACGACTTCGACGGACAGCTCCGGATCGAGTGCCGACGTCGGCTCGTCGCACAGCAGCACCTGCGGCGACGGCGCAAGCGCACGTGCGATCGCGACGCGTTGCTGCTGGCCGCCCGACAGCGTGCCGGGCCACGCGTCGGCCTTGTTCGCGATACCGACCTTCTCGAGCAGCGCGAGCGCGCGTTCGCGGGCCCGTTCGCGCGGCCAGCGCTGCACGGTGACGAGCCCTTCCATCACGTTCTGCACGACGCTCAGGTGCGGAAACAGCTGAAAGTTCTGGAACACCATGCCGGTCTGGCGGCGCACCGCGAACACGGCGTCGCGCGCCGGCCGGTGCGTCGGCGAGAAGTCGATGCGGGCGTCGCCGACCGTCAGCGCACCTGCCTCGGGTACTTCGAGCAGGTTCACGCAACGCAGCAGCGTGCTCTTGCCGCTGCCGGACGGCCCGATCAGCGCCGTCACGCTGCCGGGCTGCAAGGCGAGGTCGATCCCGTGCAACACGCGCTGCGTGCCGAACGACTTGTCGATGCGTTCGAGCCGGATCATCGCAACTCCGCCTGGAACAGCGCGTGACGGCCGAAGCGGGTTTCGAGGCGACGCTGCAGCGTGGACAGCACCGAACTGAGCAGCAGATAGATCAGCGCGGCTTCCGTATAGAGGATCATCGGTTCGTAGGTCACGGCCGCGATCCGCTGAGCGGCCTGGAAGATCTCCGGCACGGTCAGCACGGCCGCGAGCGACGTGTCCTTCACCAGCGAAATGAACGAATTCGACAAAGCCGGCAGCGCGACGCGCGCGGCCTGCGGCAGGATCGCGCGGCGCAGCGCCTGCGGGCGCGTCATCGCCATCGAGTACGCGGCCTCCCACTGCCCCTTCGGAATCGATTCGATCACGCCGCGGATCACCTCCGCGTTGTACGCGCCGACGTTCAGCGAGAAGCCGATCACGGCGGCCGTCAGCGGATCGAGCACGATGCCGACGCTCGGCAGGCCGTAGAAGATCACGAACAGCTGCACGAGCAGCGGCGAGCCGCGAAACAGCCAGATGTAGAACCTCACGGCGGCCTGCGCCCAGCGTGGCCCGAACAGCCGCACGAGCGCCGCGCCGAACGCGAGCAGCAGACCGATCGCGAACGACGCGAGCGTGAGCGGAACCGTGAACACGAGCCCCGCGACGAGCAGGGGCTTCAGCGATTCCGCCATCAGGTGAAGCCAGGCCGGCATCGTTCAGCCTCGCGTCACGGCTGCGACACGTCGCGGCCGAAATACTTCTGCGAGATCTTCGCGTAGGTGCCGTCGGCCTTGATGTCCGCGAGCGCCTTGTCGATCGCGGCCACCAGCGCGGGGCTGCCCTTGCGCAGCAGCACGCCCGATGCATCGCTGGCGCCGCCCGCGTCGGTCGCCGCGATCTTCAGTTTCGCGTCCGGCTTGTGCTTGCGGAAATCGAGGTACGACAGCGAATCGTTGATCGTCGCGTCGACGCGCCCCGAGCTCAGCAGGTCGATCGATTCGTTGAAGCCCTGCACCGGCACGACGTCCGCGCCATGCGCGGCCGCGAGCTTGCCGAAATTGCTGGTGAGCGTGTTCGCGGACTTCTTGCCCTTCAGGTCGTCGAACGAGCGGATCGTCGTGTTGTCCGCGCGCACGATCAGCACCGCGCGCGACGTGATGTACGGCGTGGAGAAATCGTATTTCGCCTTGCGTGCGTCGGTGATCGACACTTCGTTGACGACCGCGTCGTAGCGGTTCACGTCGAGGCCCGCGATCAACCCGTCCCACTTGCCTTCGACGAACTGCGGCTTCACGCCGAGACGCTGCGCGATCGCGGTCGCGATGTCGACGTCGAAGCCCGTCAGCTTGCCGGTCTCGTCGTGGTACGTGAACGGCGCGTACGTCCCTTCGGTACCGACCCGGAACACGCCGGACGACTTGATCTGAGACAGGTCGTCGGCCGCCAGTGCGCTCGTGACCGAAACGGCCTGCAGCATGGCGACGACCAGGATGGAGCGAAGGATTTTCATGGTGCGGACCCCGAATGATTGGAGGGATTGATCCCGCGGCACGCGCGTGCCGTTCGAGAAGTCCGCGAATTCTACCGACGCGTCGAGGCACGGCAAAAACGCAAATCGGCTATCGATATGAGCCGATCGAATAACGCGTCGATCAACGCGCCGCTCAACGCGCCGCTCAACGCGCGCACCGGCCGCGAAACCGGTGCGCGCGGCTTACACACCGCTTACCACGGCAGCGAATACGTCTTCGTATTCGTGAAGCTCTTCATCGCCTCCTGCACGCCTTCCTTGTACCCCAGCCCCGAGTCCTTCACGCCGCCAAACGGCGTCAGCTCGAGCCGGTAGCCCGGCACTTCGCGCACGTTCACGCTGCCGACTTCCAGTTCGGTAATGAAGCGCGTGATGTGATCGAAGCGGTTCGTGCACACCGACGACGACAGCGCATAGTCGGTGCTGTTCGACATCCTGATCGCTTCGTCGATGTCGCGGAAACGCATGATCGGCGACACGGGCCCGAAGGTTTCGTATTTCACGAGCGGCATGTCGGGCGTCACGCGATCGATCACCGTCGGCGAATACAGCGCGCCGTCGCGCACGTTGCCGACCAGCAGCCGGGCCCCGCGCGCGATCGCGTCGTTCACCTGCCGCTCGCAGAACTTCGCGGCCGCTTCGTCGATCACCGTACCCATGTCCACCGACGGATCGGCCGGATTGCCGTACGACCACGCACGCGTTTTTTCGACGACCAGCCCGGTGAAGCGATCGGCCACCGACTCGTGCACGAGCATCCGCTTGATCGCCGTGCAGCGCTGCCCCGAGTTCCTGTACGAACCCGACACCGCGAGCGTGCTCGCTTCGTCGAGATCGGCGTCTTCCATCACGATGATCGGATCGTTGCCGCCGAGTTCGAGCACCGCGCGCCGGTAGCCCATCCGCGCCGCGATCGACTTGCCGATCGATACGCCGCCCGTGAACGTGATGAGGTCGATCGCCGGGTTCGTGATCAGCTCGTCGGCGATCTCCTGCGGGTCGCCGGTGAGCACCTGCAGCATCTGCGGCGGCAGGCCGACTTCGTACAGGATGTCCGCGAACAGGTAGCACGACAGCGGCACCTTCTCGGACGGCTTCACGACGATCCGGTTGTTGGTCGCGATCGACGGCACGATCTTGTGCGCAACCTGGTTCATCGGGTGGTTGAACGGCGTGATCGCCGAAATCACGCCGAGCAGCGGGTCGCGCTGCGTGTACACGCGGCGCTTCTTGCCGTGCGGGGTCAGGTCGCACGAGAAGATCTGTCCGTCGTCCTTCAGCACTTCGCCGGCGCCGAACGTCAGCACGTCGGCCACGCGGCCCGCCTCGTACGTCGAATCCTTGATGCACAACCCGGCCTCGGCCGTGATCAGCGCCGCGATCTCCGCCGTGCGCGCACGCACGATGTCGGCCGCGCGGCGCAGGATCGCCGCGCGATCGTGGCGCGTGAGCGCCGGCCGGTATGCGCGCGCGGCCGCGAACGCGCGCCGCACGTCGTCGAGCGTCGCCTTCGGCACGGTGCCGACCAGCGCGCCGTCGTACGGGTTGCGCACTTCGATCACCGCGTC
>NZ_LDVA01000305.1:0-3342 GCF_050768715.1 Burkholderia sp. ZZQ-2
CATTGGCGATTGAGCCAGTCAGAGCGGTACGAAAGTATCGGCTGTCGTTCTTTAACAATCTGGAAGAAGTAAGTAATTTGGATAGCGGAAGCGTCTTGAGATGGACGTGGAAACTATCCGGGTTGTGATTGTATCGATGTATCTCAAGATGATTCGAACTCTATGTTTGACTCAATTGGAATACGGCACAACGCGAGAACTCAACCTGTAACGAGACAGACTCGTTATAGGGTCAAGCGAACAAGTGCATGTGGTGGATGCCTTGGCGATCACAGGCGATGAAGGACGCGGTAGCCTGCGAAAAGCTACGGGGAGCTGGCAAACAAGCTTTGATCCGTAGATGTCCGAATGGGGAAACCCACTCCTTTTGGAGTATCCATGGCTGAATACATAGGCCATGTGAAGCGAACGCGGTGAACTGAAACATCTAAGTAACCGCAGGAAAAGAAATCAACCGAGATTCCCAAAGTAGTGGCGAGCGAAATGGGATGAGCCTTGCACTCTTTATTTGTATTGTTAGCCGAACGCTCTGGAAAGTGCGGCCATAGCAGGTGATAGCCCTGTAGGCGAAAACAGTATGAAAGAACTAGGTGTGCGACAAGTAGGGCGGGACACGTGAAATCCTGTCTGAAGATGGGGGGACCATCCTCCAAGGCTAAATACTCGTGATCGACCGATAGTGAACCAGTACCGTGAGGGAAAGGCGAAAAGAACCCCGGGAGGGGAGTGAAATAGATCCTGAAACCGCATGCATACAAACAGTCGGAGCCTCGTAAGGGGTGACGGCGTACCTTTTGTATAATGGGTCAGCGACTTACGTTCAGTAGCAAGCTTAACCGTATAGGGCAGGCGTAGCGAAAGCGAGTCCGAATAGGGCGTTCAGTTGCTGGGCGTAGACCCGAAACCAGGTGATCTATCCATGGCCAGGATGAAGGTGCGGTAACACGTACTGGAGGTCCGAACCCACTAACGTTGAAAAGTTAGGGGATGAGCTGTGGATAGGGGTGAAAGGCTAAACAAACCTGGAAATAGCTGGTTCTCTCCGAAAACTATTTAGGTAGTGCCTCGTGTCTCACCTTCGGGGGTAGAGCACTGTCATGGTTGGGGGGTCTATTGCAGATTACCCCGCCATAGCAAACTCCGAATACCGAAGAGTGCAATCACGGGAGACAGACATCGGGTGCTAACGTCCGGTGTCAAGAGGGAAACAACCCAGACCGCCAGCTAAGGTCCCCAAATATAGCTAAGTGGGAAACGAAGTGGGAAGGCTAAAACAGTCAGGAGGTTGGCTTAGAAGCAGCCACCCTTTAAAGAAAGCGTAATAGCTCACTGATCGAGTCGTCCTGCGCGGAAGATGTAACGGGGCTAAGCTATATACCGAAGCTGCGGATGCGTGCTTGCACGCATGGTAGGAGAGCGTTCCGTAAGCCTGCGAAGGTGCCTTGTAAAGGGTGCTGGAGGTATCGGAAGTGCGAATGCTGACATGAGTAGCGATAAAGGGGGTGAAAGGCCCCCTCGCCGTAAGCCCAAGGTTTCCTACGCAACGTTCATCGGCGTAGGGTGAGTCGGCCCCTAAGGCGAGGCAGAAATGCGTAGCTGATGGGAAGCAGGTCAATATTCCTGCACCATTGTTAGATGCGATGGGGGGACGGATCGCGGAAGGTTGTCCGGGTGTTGGAAGTCCCGGTCGCTGCATTGGAGAAGGCACTTAGGCAAATCCGGGTGCGTAATTCAAGGGTGTGGCGCGAGCTTCTTCGGAAGCGAAGCAATTGGAAGTGGTTCCAAGAAAAGCCTCTAAGCTTCAGTCTAACGATGACCGTACCGCAAACCGACACAGGTGGGCGAGATGAGTATTCTAAGGCGCTTGAGAGAACTCGGGAGAAGGAACTCGGCAAATTGGTACCGTAACTTCGGGATAAGGTACGCCCTTGTAGCTTGACTGGCCTGCGCCAGGAGGGTGAAGGGGTTGCAATAAACTGGTGGCTGCGACTGTTTAATAAAAACACAGCACTCTGCAAACACGAAAGTGGACGTATAGGGTGTGACGCCTGCCCGGTGCCGGAAGATTAAATGATGGGGTGCAAGCTCTTGATTGAAGTCCCGGTAAACGGCGGCCGTAACTATAACGGTCCTAAGGTAGCGAAATTCCTTGTCGGGTAAGTTCCGACCTGCACGAATGGCGTAACGATGGCCACACTGTCTCCTCCCGAGACTCAGCGAAGTTGAAGTGTTTGTGATGATGCAATCTACCCGCGGCTAGACGGAAAGACCCCATGAACCTTTACTGTAGCTTTGCATTGGACTTTGAACCGATCTGTGTAGGATAGGTGGGAGGCTATGAAACCGGAACGCTAGTTTCGGTGGAGCCGTCCTTGAAATACCACCCTGGTTTGTTTGAGGTTCTAACCTTGGCCCGTGATCCGGGTCGGGGACAGTGCATGGTAGGCAGTTTGACTGGGGCGGTCTCCTCCCAAAGCGTAACGGAGGAGTACGAAGGTACGCTAGGTACGGTCGGAAATCGTGCTGATAGTGCAATGGCATAAGCGTGCTTAACTGCGAGACCGACAAGTCGAGCAGGTGCGAAAGCAGGTCATAGTGATCCGGTGGTTCTGTATGGAAGGGCCATCGCTCAACGGATAAAAGGTACTCTGGGGATAACAGGCTGATACCGCCCAAGAGTTCATATCGACGGCGGTGTTTGGCACCTCGATGTCGGCTCATCTCATCCTGGGGCTGTAGCCGGTCCCAAGGGTATGGCTGTTCGCCATTTAAAGAGGTACGTGAGCTGGGTTTAAAACGTCGTGAGACAGTTTGGTCCCTATCTGCCGTGGGCGTTGGATATTTGAAGGGGGCTGCTCCTAGTACGAGAGGACCGGAGTGGACGAACCTCTGGTGTACCGGTTGTCACGCCAGTGGCATCGCCGGGTAGCTATGTTCGGAAGAGATAACCGCTGAAAGCATCTAAGCGGGAAACTCGCCTTAAGATGAGATATCCCTGGGGACTAGATCCCCTTGAAGGGTCGTTCGAGACCAGGACGTTGATAGGTCAGGTGTGTAAGCGCAGTAATGCGTTCAGCTAACTGATACTAATTGCCCGTAAGGCTTGATCCTATAACAAGTCTGCCTTGTAGATCGGCGCCGTGCGACAGCACCGGCCGCAAGATCCAGAGCGACAAGTTGGATTCTCGTGTGTGATACACACAACTCAAAATTACTGCTTCTTCCAAGATTGGTTCTGTTGGCCACGCCAGCAGGACAACCCTCTTTGCCTGATGACCATAGCGAGTCGGTCCCACCCCTTCCCATCCCGAACAGGACCGTGAAACGACTCTACGCCGATGA
>NZ_LDVA01000306.1:0-52975 GCF_050768715.1 Burkholderia sp. ZZQ-2
CATTGGCGATTGAGCCAGTCAGAGCGGTACGAAAGTATCGGCTGTCGTTCTTTAACAATCTGGAAGAAGTAAGTAATTTGGATAGCGGAAGCGTCTTGAGATGGACGTGGAAACTATCCGGGTTGTGATTGTATCGATGTATCTCAAGATGATTCGAACTCTATGTTTGACTCAATTGGAATACGGCACAACGCGAGAACTCAACCTGTAACGAGACAGACTCGTTATAGGGTCAAGCGAACAAGTGCATGTGGTGGATGCCTTGGCGATCACAGGCGATGAAGGACGCGGTAGCCTGCGAAAAGCTACGGGGAGCTGGCAAACAAGCTTTGATCCGTAGATGTCCGAATGGGGAAACCCACTCCTTTTGGAGTATCCATGGCTGAATACATAGGCCATGTGAAGCGAACGCGGTGAACTGAAACATCTAAGTAACCGCAGGAAAAGAAATCAACCGAGATTCCCAAAGTAGTGGCGAGCGAAATGGGATGAGCCTTGCACTCTTTATTTGTATTGTTAGCCGAACGCTCTGGAAAGTGCGGCCATAGCAGGTGATAGCCCTGTAGGCGAAAACAGTATGAAAGAACTAGGTGTGCGACAAGTAGGGCGGGACACGTGAAATCCTGTCTGAAGATGGGGGGACCATCCTCCAAGGCTAAATACTCGTGATCGACCGATAGTGAACCAGTACCGTGAGGGAAAGGCGAAAAGAACCCCGGGAGGGGAGTGAAATAGATCCTGAAACCGCATGCATACAAACAGTCGGAGCCTCGTAAGGGGTGACGGCGTACCTTTTGTATAATGGGTCAGCGACTTACGTTCAGTAGCAAGCTTAACCGTATAGGGCAGGCGTAGCGAAAGCGAGTCCGAATAGGGCGTTCAGTTGCTGGGCGTAGACCCGAAACCAGGTGATCTATCCATGGCCAGGATGAAGGTGCGGTAACACGTACTGGAGGTCCGAACCCACTAACGTTGAAAAGTTAGGGGATGAGCTGTGGATAGGGGTGAAAGGCTAAACAAACCTGGAAATAGCTGGTTCTCTCCGAAAACTATTTAGGTAGTGCCTCGTGTCTCACCTTCGGGGGTAGAGCACTGTCATGGTTGGGGGGTCTATTGCAGATTACCCCGCCATAGCAAACTCCGAATACCGAAGAGTGCAATCACGGGAGACAGACATCGGGTGCTAACGTCCGGTGTCAAGAGGGAAACAACCCAGACCGCCAGCTAAGGTCCCCAAATATAGCTAAGTGGGAAACGAAGTGGGAAGGCTAAAACAGTCAGGAGGTTGGCTTAGAAGCAGCCACCCTTTAAAGAAAGCGTAATAGCTCACTGATCGAGTCGTCCTGCGCGGAAGATGTAACGGGGCTAAGCTATATACCGAAGCTGCGGATGCGTGCTTGCACGCATGGTAGGAGAGCGTTCCGTAAGCCTGCGAAGGTGCCTTGTAAAGGGTGCTGGAGGTATCGGAAGTGCGAATGCTGACATGAGTAGCGATAAAGGGGGTGAAAGGCCCCCTCGCCGTAAGCCCAAGGTTTCCTACGCAACGTTCATCGGCGTAGGGTGAGTCGGCCCCTAAGGCGAGGCAGAAATGCGTAGCTGATGGGAAGCAGGTCAATATTCCTGCACCATTGTTAGATGCGATGGGGGGACGGATCGCGGAAGGTTGTCCGGGTGTTGGAAGTCCCGGTCGCTGCATTGGAGAAGGCACTTAGGCAAATCCGGGTGCGTAATTCAAGGGTGTGGCGCGAGCTTCTTCGGAAGCGAAGCAATTGGAAGTGGTTCCAAGAAAAGCCTCTAAGCTTCAGTCTAACGATGACCGTACCGCAAACCGACACAGGTGGGCGAGATGAGTATTCTAAGGCGCTTGAGAGAACTCGGGAGAAGGAACTCGGCAAATTGGTACCGTAACTTCGGGATAAGGTACGCCCTTGTAGCTTGACTGGCCTGCGCCAGGAGGGTGAAGGGGTTGCAATAAACTGGTGGCTGCGACTGTTTAATAAAAACACAGCACTCTGCAAACACGAAAGTGGACGTATAGGGTGTGACGCCTGCCCGGTGCCGGAAGATTAAATGATGGGGTGCAAGCTCTTGATTGAAGTCCCGGTAAACGGCGGCCGTAACTATAACGGTCCTAAGGTAGCGAAATTCCTTGTCGGGTAAGTTCCGACCTGCACGAATGGCGTAACGATGGCCACACTGTCTCCTCCCGAGACTCAGCGAAGTTGAAGTGTTTGTGATGATGCAATCTACCCGCGGCTAGACGGAAAGACCCCATGAACCTTTACTGTAGCTTTGCATTGGACTTTGAACCGATCTGTGTAGGATAGGTGGGAGGCTATGAAACCGGAACGCTAGTTTCGGTGGAGCCGTCCTTGAAATACCACCCTGGTTTGTTTGAGGTTCTAACCTTGGCCCGTGATCCGGGTCGGGGACAGTGCATGGTAGGCAGTTTGACTGGGGCGGTCTCCTCCCAAAGCGTAACGGAGGAGTACGAAGGTACGCTAGGTACGGTCGGAAATCGTGCTGATAGTGCAATGGCATAAGCGTGCTTAACTGCGAGACCGACAAGTCGAGCAGGTGCGAAAGCAGGTCATAGTGATCCGGTGGTTCTGTATGGAAGGGCCATCGCTCAACGGATAAAAGGTACTCTGGGGATAACAGGCTGATACCGCCCAAGAGTTCATATCGACGGCGGTGTTTGGCACCTCGATGTCGGCTCATCTCATCCTGGGGCTGTAGCCGGTCCCAAGGGTATGGCTGTTCGCCATTTAAAGAGGTACGTGAGCTGGGTTTAAAACGTCGTGAGACAGTTTGGTCCCTATCTGCCGTGGGCGTTGGATATTTGAAGGGGGCTGCTCCTAGTACGAGAGGACCGGAGTGGACGAACCTCTGGTGTACCGGTTGTCACGCCAGTGGCATCGCCGGGTAGCTATGTTCGGAAGAGATAACCGCTGAAAGCATCTAAGCGGGAAACTCGCCTTAAGATGAGATATCCCTGGGGACTAGATCCCCTTGAAGGGTCGTTCGAGACCAGGACGTTGATAGGTCAGGTGTGTAAGCGCAGTAATGCGTTCAGCTAACTGATACTAATTGCCCGTAAGGCTTGATCCTATAACAAGTCTGTTTCGCGCTACAGAGCGCGTCGGACGGTTGGATTCTCGTGTGTGATACACACAACTCAAAATTACTGCTTCTTCCAAGATTGGTTCTGTTGGCCATGCCAGCAGAACAACCCTCTTTGCCTGATGACCATAGCGAGTCGGTCCCACCCCTTCCCATCCCGAACAGGACCGTGAAACGACTCTACGCCGATGATAGTGCGGATTCCCGTGTGAAAGTAGGTAATCGTCAGGCTCCCTAAGCTAGAAACCCCCGCCCGAAAGGCGGGGGTTTTTGCATTTCGGCGGCGGAAATGCACGGCACAGGCGTAAGCAATACTGCGAACGGAGCCGAGGCGGCCGACGGTCGTGGATCAGGATCTGCCATCCCCGAGCAATCCGCCACCAAGCATCGTTGATATCCTCGGTACGTTCTCTGCGGACCACGCCGATCCACCTTCAGTTAGCGTCCGGTCGATGTCGATACATCCAGTGGCGATGTTTTGATGATCGATGATGCGCGACGTTCGCCGAAGATGGTCGATAAATGTCGCCTTCTGGCAAAATTCCCTGCTTCATCCGCCGGTCTTTCGACGAGCCCTGTCGACCTGATCGGCGTGAACCCTTCTGCGAACGCACCACGAAATCGTCATAAAAATCTATGCGCATAAAGTCCGTTCGCACGGCATGCGCTGCAGAGCGGGGAGCAGGCCCTTCGGGGTAATATCGCCATTCGTCCCGATTCCCAGTGCTTTCAGGCGTCCGCTGGCGGTCGGTATCCTCCGTATTCCGTCTCTCGCACAGTTCATGACTGACAGCCCTGCCCAAGGTAGTCGGACGACCGACTTCTTGCCGTATCTCGTCGCCGCAACGTTCTTCATGGAGTACCTCGACACGACCGTGATCGCGACCGCGCTGCCGCAAATGGCGCATTCGTTCGGTGTCGGTCCGAACGCGCTGAGCCTCGGGATGACCGCCTATATGCTCGCGTTGGCGGTGTTCATCCCGATCAGCGGCTGGATCGCGGACCGCTATGGATCGCGTACGGTATTCGCGAGTGCGATTGTCGTCTTTACCGGTGCGTCGGTGCTGTGCGGGCTGTCCGAAGGTGTCGTGACGTTCACGGCTGCACGGCTACTGCAGGGCGTCGGCGGGGCGATGATGGTGCCGGTCGGACGGATGATCGTCGTGCGCAGCACCGAGAAGGCGAAGCTGATGCGAGCGATCGCGACGATCACGTGGCCGGGCATCGTCGCGCCGGTCGTCGGGCCGCCGATCGGTGGCTTCATCACGACCTATGCGTCATGGCGCTGGATCTTCCTGCTGAACGTCCCGTTCGGTATTGCCGCGCTCGTCTGTACCTGGCTAATCGTCCGGAACACGCGGGCCGACGAGCAACGGCCGCTCGACTGGGCTGGATTCGTGCTGGCCGGTGGTGCATTGACTTGTCTGTTGATCGGTACCGAAGCGGCCGGCCAGCAGGATGTCGACTTCACGCGCGCGGGCGTCCTGGTGGGGGCGAGTGTGCTGTTCGGCGCGGCTGCGTGGTGGCATGCGCGACGCTGCGCGCATCCGCTGCTCGACTTCACCACGCTGAAGGTGCCGACCTTCTCGGTGACGGTGATCTCCGGCTCGATCACGCGGATGGCGATCAACGCCGTGCCGTACCTGCTGCCGCTGTTGTTCCAGATCGGCTTCGGGTTGTCGCCGTTCCAGTCCGGCCTGTTGCTGCTCGCGAGTGCGCTCGGCAATCTGGGGATGAAGGCGGGAACGTCGTGGATTCTCGACCGATATGGTTTCCGGCGCGTTGCGCTCGTCGACGTGACAATTGTCGGCATCTTCACGATTGCGTGCGGCTGGCTGACCGCGTCGACGCCGCTGGCAATCACGCTGCTCGTCGTATTCGTCTACGGACTCACGCGGTCGATGCAGTTCACGACGCTCGCGACACTCGCCTATGCGGATATCCCGGCTCATCAGACGAGTGCAGCCAGCACGCTGTGGAGTGCCGCACAGCAGATGACGATCGGGATGGGGATCGCGTTCGGTGCATTGTCGCTGCGGCTCGCGGCGTTGGTGCGCGGCGATGCCGCCGGCATGCATTACGTGCTCGACGATTTCCGCTGGGCATTCGTCGCGGCCGGCGTGCTCGCGCTGCTGACGTTGCCGGGTTATGCGCGGCTGGCCTCCGATGCAGGCGACCGGCTGCGGGCGAGTGTGGCGCGAGGGTAGGTCGAACGACGCATCCAATTTGCACCGCGACAGGTGAGCGCGACTGTTTTTCGTCGCTCACCCGAAACGTCGATCCGTTGTGGTGGTTGCGATGGCCTGACGGTCAGCGCAGTCGGCCCTTTGTTGCTGCTGCGGGCGTGGGGGGCAGTAGCGTAGCGCGGTGCACCCAGCGCGAACCGGAAATCATCCGCGTGACGAACGTCGGGACCGCACCACGCTCGTCCTCGCTGCCGTCACTGCGCGTCATGAAAGATGATGCCGACCGTGTGGCGGTGGCCACTGCGAATCCGGCTCACGCCGTGGCGCAGGTTGACGCGATAGACGCCGCGCGTCCCCTGCACGGGTCTGCCATGCACGGCGAAGATCACCGCGTCGCCTTGCATCAGCGGCACCACTTCCGCCCGTGATTGCATGCGTGGCCGCTGTTCCGTCAACACGAATTCCCCGCCCGTGAAATCGCGGCCCGGCGCCGACAGCAGGATCGCGGCCTGCAGCGGAAACACGTGCTCGCCATAAAGATCCTGATGGAGACAGTTGTAGTCGTCGGGACCGTATTGCAGGATCAGCGGCGTCGGTCGCGTCTGCCCCGCCGCCCGGCAGCGATCGAGGAATGTCGTGTGGTCGTTCGGATAGCGGACGTCGATTCCGAGTGCCTGGTTCCAGCGATTCGCGATGGGTGCGAGATGCGGGTAGATCGTCGTGCGAAGCTCGGCAATGACTGCGGGCAGCGGGTACGCGAAATACTTGTATTCGCCGCGGCCGAATCCGTGCCGCGCCATCACGACGCGTGAACGATAAAGCGCATCCCGCGGATAGAGCGACGCGAGCGCATCGCATTCGTTCGTCGAAATCAGGCCTGGCACACGCGCGCATCCATAGCGATCGAGCTCGGCGCCGACAGTCGGCCAGTCGATGGCGTCGACGCGTTGTGCGATGTCCGGCGATTCGACGGCAGGCTGCAGATCGGCGATGTTCACGGGCGTCCCTTGGTTCGTCAGCGATGTGGCGCCGAGTCGAGCGGAATGCCCGGAAGCATTGCGTGCACGGTTGGAGCCACGAAGAAAGTCGATGAACCCAGTCTAGCGACGTTCGTTTGCCGATGCGCTCCAGATCTTGCGCTTCAATCCGGAAGCAAGAGGGAAAGGCACGGGACGCGCACGGACACATCGAAGGCGGCGACGTATCAGTGCGGAGAGGCGAAGAAGCGAAGAAGCGAAGAAGCGAAGAAGCGAAGAAGCGAGCGGCGAATCTTCCACGACAGGCGGCCGGCTCACACCGGCCACCCGTCGCAACGTGAATCAAGCCACCGACCGGAACAACCAGTAGAGCCCGCCGGCAAGCGCGATCGACGCCGGCAGCGTCAGCACCCACGCGAGCACGAGGCTGCGCACCGTGCTCCACTGCAGCCCGGAGCCGTTCGCCGCCATCGTGCCCGCGACCCCCGACGACAGCACGTGTGTCGTCGACACGGGCAATCCGTACACGTCGGCGGCGCCGATCGTCAGCATCGCGACGAGTTCGGCCGATGCGCCTTGTCCGTACGTCAGATGCTGCTTGCCGATTTTCTCGCCGACGGTCACGACGATCCGCTTCCAGCCGACCATCGTGCCGAGGCCCAGCGCGATCGCGACGGCAACCTTCACCCACGTCGGAATGAATTTGGTCGCGTGGTCGAGCTGCTTGTGATAGTTGTCGATCGCCAGCTTGTCGTCGGCCGCGAACGCGGGCTGACCCGACTTCTCGATCAGGCGGATTGCTTCGGATACCAGATACATCGTGTTGCGCACGTTGTCGACGTCGCGCTGCGGCACGGCTGCCATCGAGCCCGACGCGCCGACCGCGGTCGCGAGCGACGTCGACAGCTGCTGGACGGCCGGCAGCACCGCGGGCGTCAGTTCGCGATGCTGCACGTAGCGCTCGACGTCGGCACGCGGGTTCGCGGACGGCGCGACGCCGTTCGTGTACTTCCCGAACGTCGCGGCCGCCTGGTTCGCGACCGCCACGAAGGTCTGCGTCTCGGCCGGCGTGACGGCCTTGTTCAGCGCATAGGCGGTCGGCACCGTGCCGATCAGGATCAGCATGATGAGCCCCATCCCTTTCTGCCCGTCGTTCGACCCGTGCGCAAACGACACGCCCGTGCAGGTCAGGATCAGCAGGCAGCGAATCCAGAACGGCGGCGGCTGGTCTTTCGGCGGCTCCTTGTACAACTCCGGAACCCGCACGAGCGTCTTCAGCACGAGCAGCAGCAGCGCTGCGCACAGAAAGCCGACGATCGGCGAGAACAGCAGCGACTTGCCGACACCGAGCGCCTGGCCCCAGTCGACGCCGCTCGTGCCGGACGGCCCGTGCATCAGCTGGTTCATCAGCCCTACGCCGATGATCGAACCGATCAGCGTATGCGAACTCGACGACGGCAACCCGAAATACCAGGTCGCGAGGTTCCACATGATGGCGGCGATCAGCAGCGCGAACACCATCGCGAAGCCCGCGCCGCTGCCGACCTGCAGGATCAGCTCGACCGGCAGCAACTGCAGGATGCCGAACGCAACGGCACCGCTCGAGACCATCACGCCGAGGAAGTTCCACATGCCGGACCAGATCACCGCGACGTTCGGCGTCAGCGAGTGCGTATAGATCACGGTGGCGACCGCGTTCGCGGTGTCGTGGAAGCCGTTGACGAATTCGAAGCCGAGCGCGATCAGCAGCGCCGCGCCGAGCAGCAGGTACGGGAACAGCTTGCCTTCGCGGATCGGCGACAGATCGTCGATCAGGTGCGTGGCGATATAGAGTGCGCCGAGCGCCAGCACCAGCAGGAAGACGGCATAGCCGACCTGTCTGGTGCGTTCGACGGAGCCCGGGTTGTTCGGTGCGGACGAAGCAGGTTGATTCATGACGCCATCTCGTGAGGGAACCGCGTCCGATCCTATCTGCGGCCAGCAGTCAGTTTGATGACAGTCGGGACCACGAACGGCGTGTCTTGCCGACGTGTAAGGCGATTGAAGGTGTGTATGCGCAACGTGACGTGCCAGCCCGCATCGTCGTCCACATAGTGAGCGCAATGGCGCTCTACGCGTTGCCGTCCGCGCTCAACGTCCATCCGTTCGGTGACGCAACAAGCGTCGTGCAGGACAGCGGCGCGACGTCGATGCGGGCCGCTGCCTTCGAATCCATCCGCCGCACATGGGCGATGGCCGCGCGGACGATCGGCGCATGCGTGATTGCGACGATGTCGCGATCGTGCCGCAGCCCGTTCAACCACGTGCCGACGCGGTGCATGGCTGCTTCGAACGATTCACCGCCGTGCGGCGACGCCGACGGGTCTGCGATCCACGCATCCAGTTCGTCCGGCAAGTCGCGTGCGAGGTCGTGCAGGCGCTGGCCTCGCCAGTTGCCGTAATCGATGTCGCGCAGTGCGTCGTCGATGTCGACATGAAGTCCGAGCGCATCGGCGGTCTGCCGCGCGCAGCATGCGGGGCTGCACAGCAGGAGCGCGCCGGCGGTACCTGCCCATCGGCCGCGTAGCGCAGCGGCTTCGGCGAGCCCGCGTGTATCGAGCGGATCGTCGTCGGGAAACGCGCCGGTGCGCATCGCCCGGGTCGATGCGTGTGCGATCAGGCGCAGCGAGGTAGGCATGTTCATGTCGGTTTTCGGATGATCCGGGACGGGCGCACGTGTTCGCCTGACACCGCTTCAATACGCGAACGTTCGCGCGTACAATTCGCCCGATACGAAGCGCGGAAGCCGGTGCAAGCCCGGCGCGGTCGCGCCACTGTAACCGGTGATCGATGATCCCGGAAGCCAGACCTGCCTTCGTACCCATCCAACATTTGTCGGGGCGCGATTCCCCTGAGGTGCATCCATGAGCGAAGCAGTGCTGAAGCCGGCGGTCGTGCCGGCGCCCATTCCCGTCCGTGAACTGTTGCCGTGGGCCGTGTTCGTCGGCCTGATCCTGTTGCTCGCGCTTTATTTCGTCGGCGCGGAACAAGGTGCGACGTCGCTCGTGCCGGGCATGTACGTCCACGAATTCGTCCACGACGGCCGCCACCTGCTCGGCTTCCCCTGCCACTGACGCGGAGTTCACGATGGTCGGAAAGCTGCTCATGCGCGGGATGCTCGCAGGCATCGCCGCAGGCCTCCTCACGTTCGGTTTCGCGAAGGTCGTCGGCGAACCGCAAGTCGATCAGGCAATCTCCTTTGAAGAAAAAACCGACGCCGCCAAGGGCGACGCACCGGAGCCGGAGCTGGTCAGCCGCCACACGCAGGCCGGCCTCGGCTTGCTGACGGGCGTCGTGACCTATGGCGCGGCATTCGGCGGGCTGTTCTCGCTGGTCTTCGCGTATGCCTACGGGCGAGGCAGCCGCCTCCCGGCCCGTCCGCTGGCCGCGTGGCTCGCGCTGGCGGCGTTCATCGCGCTCGTGATCGTGCCGAACCTCAAGTACCCGGCCAATCCGCCGTCGGTCGGCGACCCCGACACGATCGGCTATCGCACCGGCCTGTTCTTCCTGATGATCGCGATCTCCGTCGCGACGATGGTGTTCTCGGTCAGCGTGC
This sequence comes from Burkholderia sp. ZZQ-2, assembly GCF_050768715.1. Classification (NCBI taxonomy): domain Bacteria; kingdom Pseudomonadati; phylum Pseudomonadota; class Betaproteobacteria; order Burkholderiales; family Burkholderiaceae; genus Burkholderia; species Burkholderia sp. ZZQ-2. The sequence goes on from NZ_LDVA01000306.1 coordinate 9,882, forward strand.
GCCGCCATCTGCTGGCGAAGCTCGGCCAGTGGAACGCGTCGATCGTCGCCGGGCTCGTGTTCGTCGCGATCATCGCGGCCGTGCAGATCGGGTTGCCGTCTGTCAGCGAGTTGCCGGCCGATTTCCCGGCGGCCTTGCTGTGGAAGTTCCGCGTGGCGGCCATCGGCATGCAGGTGATCATGTGGACGACGATCGGCCTCCTGTTCGGCGCATGGGTCGAGCGCGGCGAGCGCATCGCCATGCGCGCCGCCTGACGCGCACGGCAACGGGGCACGCCTAGCGCAGCATGCGTGGCGCGCTCCCCGTCGATTCGCGCGCCAGCGCGACGAACGCGGCCAGATAGTCGATCGATGCGTCCGCTTCGCGGATGCCGAGGAAGATCTGCTTCGCGATCCCCTTCTTGCCGAGCTTGACCGGCACGACCGGCATCCGGTCGGCGTATTCGTCGGCAAGCCATCTCGGCAGCGCGGCCACGCCGCGCTCGCTCGCCACCATCTGCAGCATGATGTCGGTCGTCTCGATCGACTTGTGCCGCCTCGGCACGATGCCGGCCGGCGTCAGGAACTGGTTGTAGATGTCGAGCCGGTCGGTTTCGACCGGATAGGTGATCAGGATCTCGTCGGTCAGCTGTTCGGGCGTCACGTAATCGGCGTTCGCGAACCGGTGCGAATCGGCGACCACCAGCACCTGCTCGTAGTCGAACACGGGGTCGAAGCGCAGGCCCGGCTTGTTCAGCGGATCGGGCGTCACGAGCACGTCGATGTCATGGCCGAACAGGGCGCCGATGCCGCCGAACTGGAAGCGCTGCTTCACGTCCACGTCGACGTCGGGCCAGCGCGACAGGTACGGCGACACGACCTTCAGCAGCCACTGGTAGCACGGGTGGCACTCCATCCCGATGCGCAGCGTGCCGCGCTCGCCCTTCGCGTACTGCTTCATCCGCTCCTCGGCGAGCTCGAACTGCGGCAGCAGCCGGTTCGCCAGCTTCAGCAGATACTGCCCGCCCTGGGTGAGCCGCAGGCCGCGGCCCTCCCGATCCCAGATCGGCGTGCCGAGCTGCTGCTCGATTTTCCGGACGGTGTGGCTGAGTGCCGATTGCGTGAGGTGCAGCGCGTGGGCGGCCGCGGTCAGTGAGCCCTGGCGCTCGACTTCACGGATCACGACGAGATGGAATCGTTCCAGCATGGATATCGCTCGTGCAACGGATACATGAACGGATTTAATGGATGAATGAAATAATGCCATTTTATTTCATGAGATGAAATCCCTATGATGGCTGCCGGATCTTCACTTCTTCTGGACGGCAGCTCATGGTCACGACACACAACCTCGGTTTTCCGCGCATCGGTGCGAAGCGCGAACTCAAGTTCGGTCTCGAACGCTACTGGAAGGGCGAATCGTCGCGCGACGAGCTGAAGGCGCTCGGCGCCGAGCTGCGCAAGCGTCACTGGAACGACCAGCGCGACCTGGACCTGGCCCCGATCGGCGACTTCGCGTTCTACGATCAGGTGCTCGACATGAGCTTCACGCTCGGCAACCTGCCGAAGCGCGTGCAGGGTTTCCACGGCGATGTGCTCGACAACTATTTCCGTGTCGCGCGCGGCCGTTCGGCGCAGTCGGCGGACGAGCATGCAGCGTGCTGCGGTGGGGTCTCCGCCGGTGAAATGACGAAGTGGTTCGATACGAACTACCACTACATCGTGCCGGAATTCCACGCGGACACGAACTTCTCGCTCGACCCGTCGCGCCTGCTCCAGCAACTGGCGGAAGCGCAGGCGCAGGGCGTGGCCGTGAAGCCGGTCATCCTCGGCCCCGTCACGTACCTGTGGCTCGGCAAGGCGAAGGACGATTCCGACCGCCTCGCGCTGCTGCCGAAGCTGCTGCCCGTATACGGCGCGCTGCTCGACACGCTGACCGCGCAGGGCGTCGAATGGGTGCAGATCGACGAACCGATTCTCGTCACCGAACTCGACGCCGAGTGGCGTCAGGCATTGCGCACCGCCTATGCGGCGCTGGAAACGCGCCGCATCAAGCTGCTGCTCGCCACCTACTTCGGCCAGCTTCAGGACAACCTGGCGCTCGCGAGTTCGCTGCCGGTCGACGGCCTGCATGTCGATGCGATCAACGCACGCGACGAAGTCGACGCGCTGGTGCGTGAACTGCCGGCCGGGCGCGTGCTGTCGGTTGGCGCGATCAACGGCCGCAACATCTGGAAGACGGACCTGAACGCGACGCTCGACTGGCTCGAGCCGCTCGCGAAGCAACTGGGCGATCGCCTGTGGCTCGCCCCGTCGTGCTCGCTGTTGCACGTGCCGGTCGATCTCGCGAGCGAGGAGAAGCTCGATGCGGAAATCCGCTCGTGGCTCGCGTTTGCGCTGCAGAAGCTCGACGAGCTGAAGGTGCTCGCGACCGCGCTGAACGAAGGCCGCGACAAGGTGGCCGATGCACTGGCCGCGAACGCCGCCGCGATCCATTCGCGCCGCCACTCGCCGCGCGTGCACAACCCGGCGGTGAAGGCCGCGATCGCCCGGATCGACGCGCAGCTCGGCAACCGCGTGAGCCCCTACACGCAGCGTGCGTCGAAGCAGTCGGCACGCCTGAAGCTGCCGGCGTTCCCGACGACGACGATCGGCTCGTTCCCGCAGACCGGCGAAATCCGTCACGCGCGCAGCCAGTTCAAGGCCGGTGCGCTGGACGATGCGGGCTACCGGGCCGCGATGCAGGCTGAAATCGAACGCAGCGTGCGCGAGCAGGAAGCACTGGAACTCGACGTGCTGGTGCACGGTGAAGCCGAGCGCAACGACATGGTCGAATACTTCGGCGAGCAGCTCGACGGCTACGCGTTCAGCCAGTTCGGCTGGGTGCAGTCGTACGGTTCGCGCTGCGTGAAGCCGCCGATCCTGTTCGGCGACATCAGCCGCCCGAAGGCGATGACGGTCGAATGGATCACGTATGCGCAGTCGCTGACGAACAAGCCGATGAAGGGCATGCTGACCGGCCCCGTGACGATCCTGAACTGGTCGTTCGTGCGCGACGACCAGCCGCGCTCGGTGTCGTGCTACCAGCTCGCGCTGGCGATCCGCGAAGAAGTGCTCGATCTCGAGAAGGCCGGCGTGCGCGTGATCCAGATCGACGAGGCTGCACTGCGCGAAGGGCTGCCGCTGCGCCGCGCGCAATGGGGCGCGTACCTGAAGTGGGCGGTCGAGTCGTTCCGCATCACCGCGAACGGCGTGCAGGACGACACGCAGATCCATACGCACATGTGCTATTCGGAGTTCAACGACATCATCGCGTCGATCGCCGACATGGATGCGGACGTGATCACGATCGAGACCTCGCGCTCGGACATGGAGCTGCTCGACGCGTTCGACGACTTCAAGTATCCGAACGAGATCGGGCCGGGCGTGTACGACATTCACTCGCCGAACATCCCGACGCAGGAACATATCGTCGGCCTGATGAGGAAGGCGGCGGAACGGATTCCGGCGGAGCGTCTGTGGGTCAATCCGGACTGCGGGCTGAAGACGCGCCAGTGGGCGGAAGTGATTCCGGCGCTGACGAACATGGTCGCTGCCGCGAAGACGCTGCGCAGCCAGGTGCAATAACGCAGCGAGCGCTGCACGCCGCCGTTGCGATCGAAGATCGGACGGCAAAAAAAGCGGCCCGCGGAAGCGGGCCGTTTTGCGTCATGCGTGCACTTGCGTTACGCCGTGCGTGCGCCGCGCGGCAGCGGCTCGTTCGTCTTGCCGGGCGCGCCGGCATCGTCGATGCTGACGCGGCGCGAGATCAACCACACGCACAGCGACGACAGGAGCGCGGCGCTCGTGTACTGGAGCGCGAGCGGCCACCATTGCGGCGCGGTGTTCTGCGCGATGATGGTCGCGACGAGCGGCGTGAGGCCGCCGGCGAGCGCGCCGCACACCTGGTACGCGATCGAGATCGCCGTGTAGCGGATGCGTGCGATGAAGATGCCGCTGACGAAGCCCGCGACCACCGAGTAGTAGCCCGACTCCGCGAGCGTCGCGAGGCCGACGCCGACCGTGATCGACAGCGGCGTGCCCATGTGCACGAGCGGCAGCATCACGAACGGGACGATCGCGGCCCATGCGCCGGTGATCAGCAGCACGCGCGTGGTGCCGAAGCGCTGCGCGAGGAACGCGGCCGCGAGCTGCACGACGAACTGCAGCACCGCGACGATCGTCATGCAATGCAGCACCATCGACCGGTCGAGCGACAGGAACTGCGTCGCGTAGCTGATCATGAAGATGTTGCTGAAATACACGCCGGCGATGCCGTACACGTTCGCGCCGATCGCGAGCAGCAGCAGCGGCCAGTACTTGAGCGCTTCGCGCAGCGGTTTTTGCGCGATGTTGCCGCTCTTCCTGACTTCCTCGAACTCGGGCGATTCGGACACGCTCGCGCGGATCACGAAGCCGACGATCAGCAGCACGGAACTCGCGAGGAACGGCACGCGCCAGCCCCAGCTCATCATGTCTTCCTTCGACAGCGTGCTGATCGCGCCGAACGCGAGCATCGACAGGATCAGGCCGCTCGCGCTGCCGAGCTGCGCGAACGACGCGAAGAACGTGCGTTTGCCTTCCGGCGCATGCTCGCCGGCGAGCAGCACCGCGCCGCCCCATTCGCCGCCGACCGCGATGCCTTGCAGCACCCGCATCAGCACGAGCAGGACCGGTGCAATCACACCGGCTTGCGCATGGGTCGGCAGCAGGCCGATCGCGACCGTCGACACCGCCATCAGCATCAGCGTCGCGAGCAGCGAGCGCTTGCGGCCGAAGCGGTCGCCGAGATAGCCGAACATCACGCCGCCGAGCGGCCGTGCGAAGAAGCCCACTGCGAACGAGCCGAACGATGCGAGGAGGCTGATGAAGCGGTTTTCGCCGGGAAAGAACAGCGGCCCGAACACGATGGCGGCGGCGGTCGCGTAGCTATAGAAGTCGTACCACTCGATCGTGGTGCCGACGAACGACGCGAGCGCGGCCCGTTTGGGTTGCTTGACGGAAGTCCCCATCTTGATATGTGCTCCTCTGGAATCCTTTGATTTTGGAATAGGGGTGGCGCGGGAATCAGTCGCGATACGCGACGCCCGGCAGCACGCACAGCAGCTCGTAGGCGAGGTTCGCGCCGAGCAGCGCCGTGGTGCCGAACGGGTCGTACGGCGGCGCGACTTCGACGAGATCGCAACCGACGATGTTCAGCCCCTTCGCGCCGCGGATGATCTCGAGCGCCTGCGGCACCGTGAGGCCCGCGATTTCCGGCGTGCCGGTGCCCGGCGCGTAGGCCGGGTCGATGCCGTCGATGTCGAAGCTGATGTAGACGGGCGTATCGCCGACGCGCGCGCGCACTTCTTCCATCAGCGGCGCGAGCGACTTGTTCCAGCATTCCTCGGCCTGGACGACGCGGAAGCCCTGCTCGCGGCACCAGTCGAAATCCTCGGCCGCGTAGCCGGTGCCGCGCAGGCCGATCTGCGTGACCTTGTCGCCGTGCAGCAGGCCTTCCTCGACCGCGCGGCGGAACGGCGTGCCGTGCGCGATCTTTTCGCCCATCATCGTGTCGTTCACGTCGGCGTGTGCATCGACGTGGATCAATGCAACCTTGCCGTGCTTGCGGTGGATCGCGCGCAGGATCGGCAGCGCGATCGTGTGGTCGCCGCCCAGCGTGATCGGCTTGCAGTCATGCTCGAGGATCGCGTCGTACGCGGCTTCGATGCGCGCGATGGAATCGTGCAGGTTGTACGGATTGATCGCGACGTCGCCGATGTCGGCGATCTGCAGCGAATCGAACGGCGCGGCGCGCGTGGCCATGTTGTACGGGCGCAGCAGCACGGATTCGGTGCGGATCTGGCGCGGGCCGAAGCGTGCGCCGGTGCGGTTGGAGGTGCCGAGGTCGAACGGCACGCCGACGAAGCAGGCGTCGAGGCCTTCGGCGCTCGCCACGTGCGGCAGGCGCATCATCGTCGCGATGCCGCCGCAGCGCGGCATTTCATTGCCGCCGAGCGGCTGGAAATGGGTGTGGTCGTTCATGGGCTGTCTCTTCCGATGTGGGGTTGCCGTATCATGCGACGCGGCCTGGCGCACAGTTTTACGCGCTCCGCCGGGAAAGAAGAATGCGAAGATATCGACGTAAACATCGATTTTCATCGATGTATGGAAGGGGATGAACGTGCTGGGGAATCTGTCGACCCTCGATCTGCGGTTGATCCGCGTGTTTCTCGCGGTCACGGATGCGGGCGGCGTGTCGGCCGCGCAGGCCGTGCTGAACGTCGGGCAGTCGACGATCAGCGCGCAGCTTTCGTCGCTGGAGACGCGGCTCGGCTACCGGCTCTGCGAGCGCGGCCGCAGCGGTTTCCGGCTCACGCCGAAGGGCGAGCGGTTCCACGCGATGAGCCGCAAGCTGCTCGCGGCGCTCGACGAATTCGGGATGGCCGCGCGGCACATGGACCGCCAGCTGGTCGGCACGCTGCACATCGGCCTGATCGGCCATACGCCGGTGAGCCAGAACGCGCGGATCGCCGAGGCGATCGCCGCGTTCCGCACGCGCGACGAGGCCGTGCGCTTCTCGATCTCCGTGCGGGCGCCGGGCGATCTCGAGGAGAAGCTGCTGAGCGACGAGATCCAGATCGCGGTCGGCTACTTCTGGCACCGGGTGCCGTCGCTGCACTACACGCCGCTGTTCATCGAGCGCCAGGTCGCGTACTGCGGGCGTGGCCATCCGCTGTTCGACGGCGCGGGCGCGCTGACGCCGGCCGACGTCGCGGGTTTCGAATGGGCGTGGCGCTCGTATCCGCTGCCCGAAGCGCAGATGTCGACGACGCCCGACCGCGTGACCGCGACGGCCGACAACATGGAGGCCGTCGCGCTGCTGATCCTGTCCGGCCACCACCTCGGCTACCTGCCGCAGCATTTCGCGGCGCCCTACGTCGCGCAGGGGCTGCTCGCGCCGCTCAATCCGGAGCAACTGCGCTACGACGTCACGTTCCACATGGTCGTCGCCCGCAACGGGCGCGGCAATCCGCTCGTGGAAGCGTTTCTAGAAGATCTGGAACGCGCGCACCAGCCGACCGACATCGCGTAGCCGGCCGGCATCGACAATGTGAACGAGTGTTGCGGCGGCGCGGCCCGACGCGGCCCACATCGACGGGCGTCGAAGTGATGAAACGGGTGTCGGGCCCGGCTTGCGTGAACCGTGCACGTGCCGGCATCACGGCACCGGCAGCCCCGCGTCGTGCTTGACCTCGCGCAGCGACAGCGCCGATTCGATCGACGTCACGCCCGGCAGCATCCGCAGCGATTCGCGCAGGAACGTGCCGTAATCGTCGAGATCGCGCGCCACGACCTGCAGCAGATAATCGGCGGTGCCCGCCACGTTGTGGCATGCCAGGATCCGCTCGATGCCGAGCACTTCCCGCTCGAAGCGGTCGGCGGTCTTGCGGTCGTGCGTCGCGAACCGCACGAGCACGAACGCAACGACGCCGTAGCCGAGCGCCTGGCGCGACAGCTGCGCGCGGTATCGCTCGATGTAGCCGTCGTTTTCGAGGCGCTTCAGGCGGCGCGCGCAAGGGGTCTCGGAGAGGCCCACGGTGTCGGCGAGGCGGGCGATCGGCAGGCGGCCGTCGCGCTGCACCGCGGCAAGGATGGCGCGGTCGGTCTTGTCGAGTTCGGTCATGATGGCGGATTCCTGATGCGGATTCGACGATTGTGGCGGATTCCCCTACGGATCGCCAATCCTGAGCCAAAGATGGCCAATAATCCCTCGCGCTCCAGCGGCAACATATCGCCGTAAGAGGAGAGGGGCAGACCATGATTTCCACGCATTTGCTGTTGATTTATCTCGCCGCGCTGGCGGCCATCTACGCGGTGCCGGGGCCGGACATGGCGCTCGTGCTGCAGACCAGCATCGGCCGCGGCGTGCGGCCGGGAATGGCGGCCGCCGCGGGCCTGTCGCTCGCGCGCACCGCGCACGTGACGCTGTCCGCCTGCGGTGTCGCGGCGCTGATCCGCAGCGCGCCGTGGCTGTACGAAGTGATCCGCTACGGCGGCGCGCTGTATCTCGCGTATGTCGCGATCCAGGTGTTCCGTTCGCCCGTGTTCGCGCTCGGCGACGGCGACGCGGCGGCCACGGCGGGCGAGTTGCGGCAGTCGTTCGTGAAGGGCCTGCTCACCAACCTGCTGAACCCGAAGGCGCTGTTGTTCTGCTCGGTGCTGCTGCCGCAGTTCGTGCGCCCCGAGGCCGGGCCGGTGGTGTTGCAGATGTTCGAACTGGGCGCGCTGCTGGTGGCGGCCGGCGTGTGCTTCGACCTCGCGTGCGTGTTCGGCGCGTCGCGGATCGCCGCGTGGATGCGTGCGCATCCGCTCGCGCAGACGGTGCAGCGGTGGACGTTTTCCGCGGCGCTGATCGGCTTTGCGCTGCGTCTGTCGATGGACTGAGTGGCGCCGCGGCGCTGCGCCGGCGCAGGTCGCGCGGCGCGTCGCCGCATCCGACGAGGGCCGCGCGCAACGCCGGCCCGCGCGTGCGCCCGCCGCAGAAGGGCGTGCGCGCAAATCGTCTGACTGATCTAAACTCCCTGTTACTTCGCGCTGTCGCGAACCCGAACGACCGAACGGAACCGTCTCCCGCCGGCCCTGTCCGATTTCCTGGCTGTTCCGTGCAACGCGGTACCAAGGAGGGTCTGAACATGGCAAGGCATCTTCACGCCGACCGTGAACCCCGAATCGTCGCCGAGTCCAAGTGCCTCGGGCCGTGCGATCCGGCAGAACGCATCCACGTCACGATCATGTTGCGGCGGCAGGAAGAAGGGCAACTCGATACGCTGCTTCACCAGCTCGCCACCGGCGACGCGCAAGCGAAACCGGTGTCGCGCGAAACCTTTGCGCAACGTTTTTCCGCCAATCCTGACGACATTCGCAAGGCCGAGGACTTCGCGCGTCGCCACCAGCTGACGGTCGATCGCGTCGATCCGGTCGAAAGCGTCGTCGTGGTGTCCGGCACGATCCAGCAGTTCGAAGCCGCGTTCGGCGTCAAGCTCGAGCGCTTCGAGCATCGGTCGATCGGCCAGTATCGCGGCCGCTCCGGCCCGATCGCGCTGCCCGACGATCTCGGCGACGCCGTCACGGCCGTGCTCGGCCTCGACAGCCGTCCGCAGGCGCGGCCGCACTTCCGGCTGCGGCCGCCGTTCACGCCCGCGCGCGGCGGCGCGGCGGGCGTCACGTTCACCCCGGTTCAGCTCGCATCGCTGTACGGCTTCCCGGCCGGGGACGGCGCCGGGCAGTGCATCGCGATCATCGAGCTCGGCGGCGGCTATCGCGCGGCGGACATCCAGCAGTATTTCCGCGGGCTCGGCATCACGAAGCCGCCGACGCTCGTCGACGTCAACGTCGGCACCGGCCGCAACACGCCGACCGGCGATCCGAGCGGTCCGGACGGTGAAGTCGCGCTCGACATCGAGATCGCCGGCGCGATCGCGCCGGCCGCGAAGATCGCCGTCTATTTCGCGCCGAACAGCGACGCGGGCTTCATCCAGGCCGTCAACGCGGCCGTCAGCGACAGGACCAACAAACCGTCGGTGATCTCGATCAGCTGGGGCGGCCCGGAGGCCATCTGGCAGGCGCAGTCCGCGCAGGCGTTCAACCGCGTGCTGCAGGCGGCGGCCGCGCAGGGCATCACGGTGTGCGCGGCCTCCGGCGACAGCGGCTCGGGCGACGGGTTGCAGGACGGCGCCGATCATGTCGACTTCCCCGCATCGAGCCCATATGTGCTCGGCTGCGGCGGCACGCAGCTCGACGCGCTGCCCGGGCAGGGCATTCGCAGCGAGGTCACGTGGAACGACGAGGCAGCCGGCGGCGGCGCGGGCGGGGGCGGTGTCAGCACGCTGTTCGACCTGCCGGTGTGGCAGCAGGGGCTTGCCGCGACGCTGGCCGACGGCAGCCGCGTGCCGCTCGCGAAGCGCGGCGTGCCGGACGTCGCCGGCGATGCATCGCCGCAGACCGGCTACGAAGTGTCGATCGCCGGCACGGCCACGGTGATGGGCGGCACGAGTGCGGTCGCGCCGCTGTGGGCCGCGCTGATCGCGCGGATCAACGCGGCGGCTAGTGCGGCGGCGAGTGCGGCGGGCGGGGCGTCCGCCGGCTGGGTCAATCCGGTGCTCTACAGGAATCCCGGTGCGCTGCGCGACATCACGCACGGCTCGAACGGGACCTACGCGGCCGCGCAGGGCTGGGATGCCTGCACGGGCCTCGGCAGCCCGAACGGTGCGCAGCTCGCTGCGATCCTGACGCGCAAGCCGTCGAGCTGACGGCCGCGGTACACGTCTTTCCGCATGGCGCGGGCTGCCTGCCCGCGCCTTTTTCTCACCTCCAGGAGCAGCACGATGGGCATCGATTCCGCATCTTCCGGCGGCGTGTATCCGCTGCATCACGGCGACCACAATTCGCATGGCGTGCCGCCGACCGTCAACCCGGTCGCGTTGAGCCACGGTCGTGACCAGCCGTTCTTCGATCCGGTCGCGTACGGCAACGGCCCCGACGATTCGGTGACCGACACCACCGAGGCGGCCGCGATCACGCATCACACGATCCTGATCGACGGGAAGCGCATCGCCTACACGGCGACGGCCGGCCATCTCGTGACGGTCGACCCGAGCAGTTCGCTGCCGGCCGCGAAGCTCTTCTACGTCGCGTTCACGGCCGACGGCGCGAAGGAAGAAACGCGGCCCGTGACGTTCTTCTACAACGGCGGGCCCGGCTCGTCGTCGGTGTTCGTGCTGTTGGGCTCGTTCGCGCCGAAGCGCATCAAGACGTCGATGCCGGGGTTCACGCCGCCCGCGCCGTACCAGATGGAAGACAACCCGGACAGCATGATCGACCACAGCGACCTGGTGTTCATCAACCCGGTCGGCACCGGCTATTCGGCGGCCGTCGCGCCGAACAAGAACCGCAACTTCTGGGGCGTCGACCAGGATGCGGATTCGCTGAAGCAGTTCATCAAGCGCTACCTGACGAAGAACAACCGCTGGAATTCGCCCAAATACCTGTTCGGCGAATCGTACGGCACCGCGCGCAGCTGCGTGCTCGCGTACAAGCTGCACGAGGACGGTGTCGACCTGAACGGCGTCACGCTGCAATCGTCGATCCTCGACTACCGGCAGGCCGGCAACCCGGTCGGCGCGCTGCCGACCGCGGCGGCCGATGCGTGGTATCACAAGAAGCTCGGCGTCACGCCGGCGCCGACCGATCTCGGCGCGTTCGTCGAGGAAGTCGCGCAGTTCGCGCGCACCGACTACCTGAACGCGTTGCGCACGGTCCCGCATGCGAACCCGGCCGCCGTGCAGAAGCTGTCGCAATACACGGGCATCGATACGGCGACGCTGCAATCGTGGAGCCTCGACATCGCCGGCTACGACGCGCGCGGCAATTCGCTGTTCCTGACGACGCTGCTGCATGCGCAGGGGCTCGCGCTCGGCTCGTACGACGGCCGCGTGACCGGGATCTCGTCGGGCATCGCCGGCAAGATCGATCCGAACTCGGGCGGCAACGATCCGACGATGACGGCCGTGACGGGCGTTTATACGGCGATGTGGAACAGCTACCTGAACGAGCAGCTGAAGTTCACGTCGAATTCCGCATTCACCGACCTGAACGACCAGGCGTTCCAGCACTGGGATTTCAGCCACATCGATCCGACCGGCGCGCAGCAGGGTATCGATGCGCAGGGGAACGTGATCCTCTATACGGCCGGCGATCTCGCCGCGGTGATGGCGCTGAACGTCGACCTGAAGGTGCTGTCGGCGAACGGTTTCTACGATTTCGTCACGCCGTTCTACCAGACCGTGATCGACCTGCAGCAGATGCCGCTCGAGGACCAGAAGGTGCGGCAGAACCTGTCCGCGCGTTTTTATCCGTCGGGGCACATGGTGTATCTCGACGGCGGCTCGCGTACCGCGCTCAAGCGCGATCTCGCGGCGATGTACGACGCGACGGTGAGCGATACGGGGGCGCGGATGCGGATTCGCGCGCTGCAGGCGTCGAAGACGGGCGGGCACGCATAGGGTTGCCCGCCGCCGGGTTGCCGCGCGTAGCCGTCACGGCCGCGCGCGGCGGTTGGGCTCCGACGCTGCCGGCCGGTCGCCAGGCCCCGTAGCGCAGGATGGCGACGCGGCAGTCGTTGTGCCGCGGTCGCGATTTACGCGGCCGGCCAGTCGAACGGCGTGTACGGCAGCGCGCGCTTGTGGCGCGAAGCGTCGAAGAAGCGCAGCACCGTTTCGTACACGCGGTCTTCGACCGGCTTGCCTTCGAGGAAGTCGTCGATCTCGTCGTAGGTCACGCCGTATGCGTGCTCGTCGGGCCGCAGCGGGCGCAGCTCCTCGAGATCGGCCGTCGGCACCTTCATCACGATCAGCTCCTCGCCGCCGAGCGCACGCGCGACCGCGCGGACGCGCCGCTTGCTCAGGCCCGCGAGCGGCAGGATGTCCGCGCCGCCGTCGCCGAACTTCGTGAAGAAACCCATCAGCGATTCGGCCGCATGGTCGGTACCGATCACGATGCCGCGCCGTGCGCCGGCCACCGCATACTGCGCGATCATGCGCTCGCGCGCCTTGATGTTGCCGTGCACGAAATCCTGCTGCGCCGGCGTGTCGAATGCGTGGCCGGAGGCGACCAGCGAGCGGAGCATCGCGTCGGCGGCCGGCTTCACGTCGACCGTCAGCACCTCGTCCGCGCGCACGAACGCGAGCGCGCGCTGGGCATCGGCTTCGTCGTTCTGCACGCCGTTCGGCAAGCGCATCGCGATGAAGCGCGCATCGTAGTCGTCGGCGCGCAGGCGCTCGACCGCCAGTTGCGCGAGCCGGCCGGCCGTCGACGAATCGACGCCGCCGCTGATGCCGAGCACGTAGGTCCGCAGGCCGGTCGAACGAAGATATTGCGCGAGGAAATCGATGCGGCGGTCGATCTCGGCCTCGGCGTCGAAGTGCGGGGCAACGTTCAGTTCGGCAATGATCGCGCGCTGGCGGCTGGCGTAATCGGCGGATGTCATGAAGGAAGTTCCGGAACGAAATGCAAGGCGCCCATCATAAGCGCAATCGCGGCGCGGTGCCGCGCCGGGCGTGCGTTCCGGCGGTTTTGCGTTGCATCGGCGAGACGGGCTGCATCGCCGTGGTGCACGGTGCGCCGGGCGGGTGCAGGGTGCCGCGTGACGGGCATCCCTGCGGCCGGCGCCGACGCGGGCACCGGCCCGGCGGCGCGCGTCAGCGCCGCGCGAGCACGACGCCCACCAGCGCGAGCGCGAAGCCGGCGAGCTGGATCGCCGCGAGCGTTTCGCCGAACAGCCAGTAGCCCTGCAGCGCGGCCAGCGGCGGCGCGAGGAACAGCAGCGACGTCGCGCGCGCGGCGTTGCCGCGGCGCAGCATCCACATCAGCATCGTGACCGCGCCGCCGGACAGGAACACGACGCCCCACACCAGCGACACCCACAGCGCCGGCGCGCCGATCCAGCGGGTTTCGTGAAGCAGCGCGACGAAGACGGCCGCGACGATCGCCGCGCCGAAATTCTGCACGGCAACCGCCGTGCGCAGGTCGCTTTGCGCGAGCTTGCCCTTCTGGTACAGCGAGCCGGCGGTGATCGACCCGACCGCGAGCACCGAGACGGCGACGACGAGCCACGCAGGCGCGGCGCCCGGCGCCGGCGCGACACCGCCCGTCACCTTCGGCGCCAGCACGAGCGCGACGCCGGCGAGCCCGAGCGCCATCCCGAGCCAGCCGCGCGCGGGCAGGCGCTCGTTGAACAGCGGCACGGCGAGCACGGCGGTGGCGAGCGGCTGCAGTGCGCCGAGCAGCGCCATGACGCCTGCGTTCAGTCCTTGCGCGACGGCCCAGTAGCTCGCGCCGAGATAGACGCCCTGCAGCAGCGCGCCCGCGATCAGGTGGCGCGGCCATTCGCGCCGGGCCGGCCACGGCGCGCGCGCGACGAGCGCCACCGCGCCGAACAGCGCGGCCGTGCCCGCGAAACGCGCGAGCAGGAACAGGTTGGGATCGGCGTAGGGCTTGATGGCCCGCGCAACGATGAAGCCGGTGGACCAGAGTGCGACGAAAGCGGCGGCGACGAGCGAGGTCAGCATGCATGGCGGGCCGCGATGCGGCCGGACAGAATCGTGAAGTCGGCCAGTATCGGGGGAAGCGATGCCGGCGTCTTGTCGAATCCTGCACTCATGCTGCGTGCCGAATGTGCACCACGTGCGGCCGTCGGTGCGGGCCGGGCGGTGCCGCGGGTACGGGATGGGCGCCGCCCGGCATGCGCAGCGGGCGGGCGTGAAGCAGCGGAGATCAGTCGATCGAGAACGTGTCGAGCGGCTGATTGGCGCGGGCGTCGGTCGCGAAGCGCGCGGCGAGCTGTTCGTAGAGCCGGCGGGCCTCGTCGAGCGTCAGGTCGATCCAGTACGGATCGCCGGCCGCGTCGTTGAGTCGTTCGGGCGGAAACTGGATTTCGATCACACTGCCTTTGCGATACATGGCGTGAGCCCCTTTGCTTGGTCTGTCGTTCTGCGAAGCGCAAAGTGTAGCAACCGGCGCCGCGCCGATTCGCGCGCGTCGGGCAATACAGAATTTCGCTTTCGGGAAACGCGGCCCGTCCGGCGTCCCGCCGCCGTCAAATGCCGGTCAAACGGCCGTAATACAATGGGCGGCTTACCCATTACCAGTCGCCTCGGGCGCACACGCGATGCTGGCGGAACAACGTCATCAATTCATCCTGTCGGAGCTCGGGCGGTCGGGCGCATTGTCGGTCGCGGAACTCGTCCGCTCGCTCGACGTGTCGCGCGAGACCGTGCGGCGCGACCTGAACGCACTGGCCGCACGCGGCCTGCTCGTGATGACGCACGGCGGCGCGCTGGCCGCGGATCGCCGTGAGCCGAGCCTGTCGGAGCGCGAAGCCGCGAATGCCGAAGCGAAGCGCACGATCGGGCGGCGCGCCGCCGAGTTCGTGCCCGACGATGCCTCGGTGCTGATCGATTCGGGCAGCACGCCGCATGCGGTTGCGCTCGCGCTCGCCGACCGGCACCGGCTGTCGATCTACACGAACGACTGGCGCACCGCGTTCGTGCTCGCGCGACGCAACGGCAATCGCGTGACGCTGCTCGGCGGCGAGCTGTCCGACGACGAGGACGCCACCTTCGGGCTCGACACGATCCAGCAGCTCGCGCAGTACCACGTCGATTTCGCGTTCATCGGCGCCGGCGGCATCACGCCCGACGGCGAATGCACCGACTACTCGCGGCTCGCGGCCGAGGTGCGCAGCCGGATGATCGCGGCGGCCGGCACGGCGATGATCGTCGCCGATCATTCGAAATTCGGCCGCGTGACGCCGGTGCGGATCAACGGCACGGCCGCCGCCCGCTATCTCGTGACCG
The DNA here is from genome assembly GCF_050768715.1 of Burkholderia sp. ZZQ-2. Taxonomy (NCBI): domain Bacteria; kingdom Pseudomonadati; phylum Pseudomonadota; class Betaproteobacteria; order Burkholderiales; family Burkholderiaceae; genus Burkholderia; species Burkholderia sp. ZZQ-2. The sequence continues at coordinate 25,294 of NZ_LDVA01000306.1, forward strand.
AGCGCGCGCCCGACAAGGCCGTGCGCCGCGCGCTGACCGCGCGCGGGATCGAGCTGCTCGTGTGCGACTGACGCGCGCCGGACATACAAGGTTCATCGAACCGTCATTCCGCGGGAAGAACCGCCGTCAACACTGACTCATTCACCTCGACCGGCCGCCAGGCCAGGGAGCAACGAATGACCGTCAGTGTGCGCAGCTATCTTTCCCCCACCTTGGTCCTGCTGGCCTTCGACTGGCCCGATGCGGCGTCGCGCGCCGATTTCCTCGGTTTCGCGATCCGGCGCACGCCGGGCTTCTGGTCGGCCGACGGCAAGACGCGCGCGCCGGACAGCTGGCTGCCGAACCGCCTGACGTTCGACGGCCCGGCCGCGCACACGCAGGGCGACGCGCCGACCGACCAGGCGCCGATCCAGAAATTCATGTGGTGGGACGCACGCATCGATCCGCAGGATCGCGGTGCATCGTTTCGCTACGACGTGTATCCGGTCGTCGGCACGCCGGCGAATCTGCAGGTACTCGACGCGCAAGGCGGCGTGCGCGACGTCGTGCTGCCCGCCCATGTCGAGGACGGCATCGGCACGTGGTTCAACCGCGCGGTGGTCAGTTCGCAGGCGTTCGCGAAGCAGGTGGCGGCGCTGGGCCTCGCGCCGAATGCGGCGCCGAGCGACGCGCAGGCGCTGAAGCTGCGCACCTGGCTTGCGAACGACATGGAGCAGGTGTTCGCGGAGATGCTCGATCCGGCATCGCGCGCGGCGTCGGCCGTCTATCACCTGACCGACACGCTGTGGGCGCTGCCCGCGTTCGAAGCGTTCGGGCGCACTCACGGCGAAGCGTCGCTCGCGATCGTCTACGACGCGCACACGACGGCGCGCAAGGGCAAGCCGCCGCTACCGTCGCCGAACCAGCCGGCCGTCGACGCGCTGCAGGGGCTCGCGACGCTCGCGCCGCGGGACCGGACGCACATCATGCACGACAAGTTCATCGTGACCGATGCGGCGTCGAACCCGGCGCCCGCGCGCGTGCTGACCGGTTCCGCGAACTTCACGACCGAGGGGCTCACGGAGCAGGCGAACGTGCTGCACGCGTTCGATTCGCCCGAGCTTGCCGCGCTCTACAACGCGCGTGCGCATGCGCTGGCCGGGAATCCGCCGATCGCGGCGACCGCGCGGCTGTCGCCGGGCTGGTCGGAACCGATGACGATCGGCAGCGCACAGGTGCGGCTCGCGTTTTCGCCGGAACCGGCGGGGCAGCGCACCGAGATCGACACGATCGTCGCCGCGATCGCGGCCGCGAAGCATTCGGTGTCGTTCTGCCTGTTCATGCCGACCGACGCGGCGCTGCGTGACGCGTGCTTCGCGGCCGGCGACCGCGGGCTGATGATGTTCGGGCTGGTGAACAGGATCAACGCCGGCAGCGCGACGAAGGCCGATGCCGCGCGGCAGGCCGGCCAGACGCTCGATGCGGCGACGCTCGCGAACCTCGAGCTGTATCACCGCAGCCGCGACAACCGCGACGTGATCGATGCCGCGTATTTCTCGCCGGCCACCGTGCCGCAGGGTTTCGAGCCCGAGCTGCGCCTCTTTCCGGGCGAGTCGGCGCCGGCCTTTCCGCCGGTCGTGATCCATCACAAGTTCATCGTGATCGATGCGGAAGGCGCGAATCCGGTCGTCTATACGGGCTCGGCGAACATGAGCCGCAATTCCGAGCAGTACAACGACGAGAACCTGCTCGAGATCCGCGACAAGCGGATCGCGGCGATCTATCTCGCGGAATTCCTGAGGCTTTACGAGCACTATCGTGCACGGGCGCTGGCGATCGATGCGAAGCAGCCGCACGGCACGGGCACCGGTACGGGCGCGCATGCGCGGCTCGCGCTTGCGCCCGATTCGAGCTGGGCGAAGAAGTACTACGTGGCGAGAAGCCCGGAAGAGAAGGCGCGGATCGCACTGGCGTCGGCCGCGCCGACGGACTGACCTGAGAGAGGGCGACGGGCGCGGATGTCGCGCGCCCGGTATGAGGCCGGCCGGGAAACCGGCCGCCATCGTCGCTTATGCGGCGACGTAGCGCAGCACGGCGTCGGCGATCGTGTCGCGATGCCGGGCGCGCAGGCGCGGCGCCGACGGGTCGCGTCCGAACGCGGCGCCGAACGTGTAGCGGTTCGACACGCGGTGGAAGCAGAACGAGCTGATCAGCAGGTGCAGGTCGAATGCGTCGATGTCCTTGCGGAACGCGCCGCTCGCCGCGCCGCGCTCGACCAGTTCCTCGAGCGTCTTGATGATGCTGACGTTGCGGTTCTTGAACGACTTGAGCTGTTCGAGATACTTCGCGCCGTGGATGTTCTCGATCGACACGAGGCGGACGAAGTCGCGATGCTTGTCGTGATAGTCGAACGTGAATTCGACGAGGCGGCGCATGCCTTCACGCGGCTCCATGTCGCCGACGTGCAGCTCCTGCTCGAGTGCGCGGATGTCGCCGTACACCTTCTCCAGCACGGCCTCGTACAGGCCTTCCTTGCTTTCGAAGTAGTAGTAGAGCATCCGCTTCGTCGTGTTGGTACGCTCGGCGATTGCGTCGACGCGCGCGCCGGCGAGCCCCATCGCGGAGAATTCCTGCGTGGCGACATCGAGGATGTTGCGCTTGGTTTGCTCGGGATCGTATTTGCGCCGCGCATCGGACGGAAGCGTGCGGGTATCGGACGTGGCGGCCTTGCTTCCTGCTTTCATGTGACTTTATTGTGGCTTCGGCGGCGTGGAAAAGGCATTCTAGCATGCGGGAAATCCCCGCCCGGCCGACCTTCCGCTCTAATCGGCAGGGCGGTTTCGGCCGCCGCGGTCGCTCAGCGGCGGCAGGACGCGAGCGCATCGCGGGCCTGGTACGCCGTGTACGTGAGCTGCGCAGCCGCGAGGCCCGCCAGCCCGAACGTGCGCGTGAGCCCGAACGCGTTGAAGCCTTCCGGCACGGGCCGGCCTTCGGCCAGTGCGGCCGCGAGCGCTTCGCCGGCGACCGTGGTCGGCGCCATCCCGTGGCCGCCGAACGCGATCGCGTGCCACACGCCGTCCGCGTCGCGGCCGATCTGCGGCATCTTGTGCCGCGCGTAGCTCATCAGCCCGCCCCACGCGTAGTCGACCTTCACGTCTTCCAGTTGCGGATACACGCGCAGCAGGTCGCGCCGCAGCAGGCGGGCGATCGCATCGGGGCCGCGGTCGAGCACGGAGATCCGGCCGCCCCACAGGATGCGCGTGTCCTTCAGCGGGCGGTAATAGTCGAATGCGAAACGCGTGTCGTAGATCGCGTACGGTGCGTCGATCGCGTCGGGCAGGCGCGTGCCGAGCGGCTCGGTCGCGATCACGTAGGTCGCGATCGGCAGCACCGCGCGCTCGATGCGCGGCGACACGCCGCGTGCATAGCCGCCGCCGGCGAACACGACGTCCTTCGCGCGCACCGTGCCCTGTGCGGTGCGTACGACGTACCCGGCGCCTTCGCGCGCGATGCCGAGCGCGGCCGAGCGTTCGTACACGCGCGCGCCGCCGCGCGATGCGGCCGCCGCGACGCCGAGCACGTACTTGAGCGGATGGAAGTGGAACGCGTTCGGCTCGAACAGGCCGCCGTAATAGCGCTGCGTCTTCAGCCGCTTGCGCAGCGCGGCCGTCGAAACGGGTTCCCAGTCGACGCCGAGTTCGTCCTTCATCAGCGTGCGCACGCTGTCGAGCCTCGAAGGATCGTCGAACCAGTTCGCGAGCATCACGCCCTGGTCGACGATGTCGCAGTCGATGCCGTAGCGCGCGATCCGCGCGCGGATCAGGTCGACTGCATCGACGGTGAGCCGGTACAGCCGGCGCCCCTCGTCGCGGCCGAGCGTGCGCAGCAGGTCGGCGTTGTCGAGGCTGTAGCCGCCGAAGACGAAGCCGCCGTTGCGGCCCGATGCGCCGAAGCCTACCCGCTCGCTGTCGAGCACGACGACGTCATGCACGCCGCGCTCGACGAGGCCGAGCGCCGTGCACAGGCCGGCGAGGCCGCCGCCGACGATGCAGACCTGCGTGTCGATCGTGCCGGTCAGTTGCGGGTAGGGCTGGCGGGTAACGGTGGCTTCGTAGAAGTTCTGCATGCGATTTCGTTGACTCGTAACGGCGGAAAAACAGGCGGCGCGCGTCGATCTTGCCTGAACGCGCGCGCCGCGTCGAATGGGGGCGCGGGGCACCGGCCGTCGCGACTGGGCGGCGGCCGGTGCGAAGTGGGCGGGTGCGGGCCGATGCGGGCCGATGCGGGCCGATGCGGGCCGATCCGCGCGGTCAGGTGCCCGGCGTCGGGTTGGCCGGACGGGCAATGTAGCCCGCGTAGCCGGTTTCGGCCTGCGGCGCGGTTTCGGGTGTCGCGTTGCGTTCGATCCACGGCGCGATTTCCATGTCTTCGTAGCGCACGAGGCGGCATTTGCGCACGAGTGCATAGCCGAGCCAGATCGCGAGGAAGAACGGCAGGCCGATGTAGGTCGCAGCGACGCCCACCCAGTCGATCTTGTCGGAGAGGAACGCCTGGTAATCCTGGCCGAGCGCGACGACCGCGCACAACGCGAATGCGAACAGCGGGCCGAACGGGAACCACTTCGACCGGTACGGCAACTGGTCGAGCCGGTAGCCCTGCTTCAGGAACCCCTTGCGGAACCGGTAGTGGCTGACCGCGATGCCGAGCCACGTGATGAAGCCGGCCATGCCCGACGTGTTCAGCAGCCACAGGTAGACCGTCTTGTCGCCATACAGCGACGTGAGGAAACACAGCGCGCCGACGGCTGTCGTCGCGTACAGCGCGTTGCGCGGCACGCCGCCGCGCGACAGCTTCGCGAAGATCTTCGGCGCGCGGCCTTCGACCGCGAGGTTGTAGAGCATCCGCGTCGACGCGTACATGCCCGAGTTGCCGGCCGACAGCACGGCCGTGAGGATCACCGCGTTCATCACGCCGGCCGCGAACGCGAGGCCCGCGTGGCGGAACACGAGCGTGAACGGGCTCACGCCGATGTCGGTCACGTCGCTCTTCAGCAGGTTCGGGTCGGTATAGGGAATCAGCACGCCGATCACGAAGATCGCGAACACGTAGAACAGCAGGATGCGCCAGAAGATCTGCTTCACCGCGCGCGGGATCGTCGTGCGCGGGTTTTCCGATTCACCGGCCGCGACGCCGATCATTTCGGTGCCCTGGAACGAGAAGCCCGCGATCATCGCGACGCCGAGCATCGTCGCCCAGCCGCCGGCGAACGGCGCGTCGCCGATCGTGAAGTTGCCCCAGCCCGCGCTCGGGCCGCCCTGCATGATCCCGAAGATCATCAGCAGGCCGACGCCGACGAACGCGAGCACCGTCAGCACCTTGATCAGCGCGAACCAGTATTCGGCTTCGCCGAAGCCGCGCACCGACAGCGCGTTGAGCGCGAAGATCAACGTCAGGAACAGCGCGCTCCACCAGACGCCTGGCACGTGCGGGAACCAGTAATGCATCACGAGCTGCGCGGCGACGAGTTCCACCGCCAGCGTCACGGCCCAGCTGTACCAGTAGTTCCAGCCGAGCGCGAAGCCGAAGCCTTCGTCGACGAACTTCGCGCCGTAGGTCGCGAACGAGCCCGACACCGGCATGAATGCGGCCATTTCGCCGAGGCTCGTCATCAGGAAATAGACCATCAGGCCGATCACCATGTACGCGAGCATCGCGCCGCCGGGGCCGGCCTGCGAGATCGACGCGCCGGACGCGACGAACAGGCCCGTGCCGATCGAGCCGCCGATCGCGATCATCCGCAGATGGCGTGCCTGCAGCGCACGGTGGAGGGATGGCTTCGCGGGCGGCGAGCCGGACGGACGGGGTGAATCGGGGCGGGCATCTGAATGCATGGCGGGCGCTGGGCGCTGTCTCCGGGATTATTTTTCGGTGACGAAGCGCGACGCGTTGCCGGCTGCGGGCCGGGCAGCGGTGATGCGGTGCGAAAGCGCGCCGGTGAGCCGGGGCGCGATGCGTGTCGCCTTCGTCAGGCGTCCGGCTGCCGTTGTGGCGGCCGGCGGCGCGCCGGGTGCGGTGCACCTCGACGTCGCAACGATTGTGTGTGCCCGACGCACGGCCGGCAAACGATATTTCCGCACAGGGTGATGCAGGATTGTCATCAACTTGCGTCGTGTTGCGACGCGTCCTCATGCTCGTCTGCGGGCTTTGGAAACGTCCCATATCGGCGCGCAAGCGCATCGGATCGGCGTGCCGAGGTGTTGCGTTTTCGGAATGAAGTCGTGAGTTAATATCAATAGCGGCCCGACTTGTGGCCACCGACAATGTGTTTCATGGATCGTGCCTTGCGAGGCGGGAGCGCGCCGTCCGGCCGGGCTTCCGGCGGTGGCGCGGCGCGATGCGCCGTGCGGCGCACCGGGCCTGCCGCGCGGCGCATCCGCTTGCACAGGGCGCGCGAACGCGCTCCAATCGAATCACGCGGGCGGCGCTGCCGCCGCACCGATCAATCTGTCCCTGAAGAGGAAGTGATGCAATTCAACGACATTCTTGCCGCGCTCGATATCGATCTCGCCCAGTGGAAAGGCAATGCGCTGACCGCGCGTTCGCCGCTCGACGGCGCGACGCTCGCGACGCTGGCCGTCGACACGCCCGCCGACGCCGAGCGCAAGATCGACGCCGCGCACGACGCATTCCTCAAGTGGCGCACGGTGCCGGCGCCGGTGCGCGGCGAATTCGTGCGCGTGTTCGGCAACGTGCTCCGTGAGCACAAGGCCGAACTGGGCCGCCTCGTCACGCTCGAAGCCGGCAAGATCACGTCGGAAGGCCTCGGCGAAGTGCAGGAAATGATCGACATCTGCGATTTCGCGGTCGGCCTGTCGCGCCAGCTCTACGGCCTGACGATCGCATCCGAGCGCCCGGGCCACCGGATGATGGAAACGTGGCACCCGATCGGCGTGTGCGGCGTGATCTCGGCGTTCAACTTCCCGGTCGCGGTGTGGGCCTGGAACGCGGCGCTCGCGTTCGTGTGCGGCGATTCGGTCGTGTGGAAGCCGTCCGAGAAAACGCCGCTCACCGCGATCGCGTGCCATGTGCTGCTCGAGAAGGCGCTCCGCGAGTTCGAGAAGACGCATCCGGGCATCGCGCCGAGGGGCCTGAGCCAGCTGGTGCTGGGCATGCGCGATGTCGGCGAGGTGCTGACGGCGTCGAAGAAGGTGCCGGTCGTCAGCGCGACGGGCAGCGTGCGGATGGGCCAGGAAGTCGCGAAGGTGCTGAGCCAGCGTCTCGCGCGCGGCATCCTCGAACTCGGCGGCAACAACGGGATGATCGTCGCGCCGAGCGCGGACCTGGATCTCGTGGTGCGCGCGGTCACGTTCGCGGCGGTCGGCACGGCCGGCCAGCGCTGCACGACGCTGCGCCGCCTGATCGTGCATCGCAGCCTGGTCGAGCAACTGCTGCCGCGCATCGAGAAGGCCTACACGTCGGTGAAGGTCGGCAACCCGCTTGAAGAAGGCACGCTGGTCGGCCCGCTGGTCGATCGTGCATCGTTCGATGCGATGCAGAAGGCGCTGGGCGACGCACGCGAACAGGGCGGCGAGGTGAAGGGCGGCGAGCGCGTCGACGTCGGTCACGCGGATGCGTACTACGTGCGTCCGGCCATCGTGCGGATGCCGAAGCAATCGGCCGTGGTCGAGCGCGAGACGTTCGCACCGATCCTGTACGTGATGGTCTACGACAACTTCGACGACGCGATCGAACTGCACAACGCGGTGCCGCAAGGCCTGTCGTCGGCGATCTTCACGAACGACATGCGCGAGGCCGAGCAGTTCATGTCGGCAGCGGGCAGCGATTGCGGGATCGTCAACGTGAACATCGGCACGAGCGGCGCGGAGATCGGCGGCGCGTTCGGCGGCGAGAAGGAAACGGGCGGCGGCCGCGAGTCGGGTTCGGATGCGTGGAAGGCGTATATGCGCCGCGCGACGAATACGATCAACTACAGCCGGCAGCTGCCGCTGGCGCAGGGGGTGAAGTTCGACGTGTGATGTCGCGCGGTGCATGTTGCCCCGCTTGACGATGAAACGGGCCGGTTGCCGCGTTGCGGTACCGGCCCGTTGTGTTTGGCGCGGCGCAATGCGGTATCGTGCGCGTTGGCGTCGTTCGGCGCCGGTGCTTTTTCGATGACATGCCGGGAGCGGCGCGCGTGCGTGCCGGCCCGGGTTGACGGTGCCGAGATCGTGAACGGAAATGAATGTCTTGCGCGCCTCGCGGGGGTGTCGCCCGTCGGCATGCAGGTTTATGCGTCTTCCTGTTTGCGTCGCTATTGCGACGCGAAAGGGGTGTCGCACGCGGCCATAGATGCGCTGCTGGCTCATCTCGACGCCGTGGCAGATGCCCGAAGCCTGCCGGAGTGGGAGCGGCAAGGCGCATTGCTCGAACTGAACGGCAGGGGCGAACCCGTTCCGGTAGCCATCGAGTCGGCGCTGCCGGATGGCGAGTTGCAGACATTCGCGGCGCTGGTCGAAGCTGTCGTCGAGGTCGGAATCGTCGATCTGTACGGCGCGGGCACCGATCTTCCGCTGGTGTTTCTTCGCAAGACGATCGCCGTTCTGGAGCAGAGCGGGATTCCGCTGCCGCTACCGCCGCGCGTGACTGGGTAATGAGTCGTGCAGTGTGGTAACGGCCGGACGTGAATGCCGCGCGCACGAAGCCGAGAGCTAGTGGAGCGAAATGGAAAACACCAAGGGCAAGATCAGGGTCGTCATTCCGGTCAAGCGGAAAGGCATGCGGGAAATGGAAGACTTCTACAGCCGCGCGCTCGGGTTCGCGATCACGGAAGAGGGTGACGTCCTGTTGGGTGGCGACGGTGGATGTGTCGGTCGGTTTGTCTATCGGGAAGGAAAAGGCGTACGCAGTCAGGAGGCAATCCTGGATATCGAGATCGAAAAGGATTTCGGCGCGTACTGTCGCCACGTCAAGGCATGCGGTGGACGGTTCGACATGGTGGCACGGATGATTGCCGGCTACGCGGCGCATCTGCGCGATCCGAGCGACAACCTGATCACGATTGCCTGTTACGAAGACGACGCCGCGAGCGACGAGATCGTCTACGGCTGGAAAGAGACGGTCACGATCGATTGACACGATCACGACGGGGATACGAATGGACACGCTCGCGGATCTGATACGGAGCGAATCGCTCTTCTACGCGGATTGCATCGCGTTGAGCCGCACGCGCGTGATCGGCTACACGATTGCCGGTGCGCGACTAGCACTGGACGATACGATCGGCGTCGAAGAATCCGATGTCACCGACGCATTCGAACGATTCTCGGTCGAGATCGACGGCGCGACCTATGCGGGCGGCGAGGGCGCGTCGCACGGGTCATACGGATTCTTCTACAAGCGCACGGGAAACGATGTCGACTGGGTCGTGATGTCGACGACGTCGGACCCGTTCGTCGCCGCCCGGCACACGGACAGCGGCATCGCATTTGTGACCCAGGCCGGCGATGCATGGGTGGTATCCGCGGACGATGTCGCGAACTTGCGCATCGTCCGCGGACAGCCTGTCCGGCAGGTCAGCGCGAATCCACACGACGCATAGCCTGCATCACTGCTCCGCCGCCGGCATGTTCTGCACGACCAGCATCTGCGGGCTCGACAGCGTGATGCCCGCCGCGCGCAACTGCTTGAGGATCTCGAACAGCAGATCGCTCTTCGTCGAACTCGCGATCCGCGGGCTCGACACGTAGCCCGTCACGCTCAGCGTGATCCCGTCCGGCGTGAGCTGGCTGAACGTGACCGACGGCGCCGGCTTCTCGAGGATCGCCTGGTGCTCGCGGTACGCGTCGAGCAGCAGGTCGCGCACCTGCTCGGGATCGGTGTTCAGCGGGAACGTCAGCACCAGCGTCGCGACGCCCTGCGTGCTGTTGCCCATCGTCACGTTGCGTACGTTCTGCGAGATCAGCTGCGAGTTCGGCACGATCACGGTCGAGCGGTCGCTGAGCTGGATCTCGGTCGCGCGGACGTTGATGCGGCGGATGTCGCCTTCGACGCCCGCGATGCTGACCATGTCGCCGACCTTCACCGGGCGCTCGGTCAGCAGGATCAGCCCCGACACGAAGTTCTTCACGATCTCCTGCAGGCCGAAGCCGATACCCACCGACAACGCGCTGACGATCCACGCGAGGTTGTTCCACCGCACGCCGAGCAGCCCGAGCGTCATCAGCACCAGCAGTACGTAGCCGACGTTGGTGAACAGCGTGATCAGCGATACGCGCATCCCGGTATCCATGCCGAGCGCGGGCATGAACTCGCTGTCGAGCCAGCGTCGCAGCGAGCGCAACAGGTAGAAGCCGATCGCGAACCCGATTACGGCGTTCAGGATCCGGTCGGGCATGATGTTCAGGCTCTGCAGCCGCTGGCTGCCGATCATCGCGACCGCGCTGTCGAGCAGGTCGCCCGGGGTCGTGCCGAAGCCGCCCGTCACCAGCGCGATGGCCGCGATCAGCATCAGCAGGCTCGTACCGAAGCCGGACAGCACCGTGCGCGCCTGGTCGAGGTGGCGGTCCTCGAGCGCGAACAGGTGCTTGATCTGCTGCCCCGTCGACAGGCTCGACGAGAACAGGCTTTCGCTCGCGTCGCGCGTCAACTGGATCAGGATGTAGGTCGTGCACAGCACGATCTCGAACCACACGAGTTCGTACGTGATGAAGCGCGCGACCGTGACGTAACCGATCAGGAGTGCGATCAGCGATGCGACGATCGCCAGCGTGACGCAGGCATGGATCAGCCCCGCGAGCGTCGAGCGCTGCTCGGGTGCCTCGCCCGCCGCCGCGAGCGCGGCGCGCGCGCGGTTGGCGCGCAACAGCGACGCGCCGACCGTCAGCGTGACGACGAGCGACACGATGCCGCGACCGAACAGCGTGACCGACAGGCTGGTGTCGACGATCCGGTTGATCGATTCGAGCGTGCCGGACACGAGCAGCAGCGCGGCCAGGATGCCGGGGAACGGCTTCATCGCGAGCGCGACGGGATCGGCGAGCGCGGGGAGGCGCCACGACGGATGCTTCGTGCAGAGCAGTGCGCGGCCGAGCCCGGCGATCAGTGCGCAGGTCGCGGCGAGCTTCGCGAACTGGTCCCACAGATCGGTCAGCCCCGGCGTGAGGTCGTAACGGCGCGCGACGGCGAGGTAAAGGATCTGAACGGCAACGGCGGTGGCCAGCAGGGTCGACAGCGCGATGGACAGCGCCAGCGCGCTGCGGCGCAAGCGGGTGGCCGGCAGGCGGTTCACGCAGAACCAGGCGAGCCCGCGCTCGAGGAGCCGGCGGCCGCCGAGCCAGGCCGCGATCGCGGCAATCAGCAGCAGCGCGGTGATCGCCTTTTGTCCGGGCACCCACGACGAGCGCAGCATGTCGTGGATTTCTTCGTCGAAGTCCCCGAGCCGCTGGGTATCGTCCGGCGAAAGATGGAACAGCGGCAGCCAGAACTGCGCGCTGAAAATGCCGCCCGAACGGAACGCGAGCTGGTTCTTCAGCAGGCTGCGATGCAGCTTCGCGAACTGTTCGGCGAGGTTCGTGAGGTTGGTCTTCTGGTCGGCGGCCTGCTTCAGCGCCGCATCGAGCTGCGTCTTGCGCGCGTCGAGCGTGGCCCGTTGTTTCGCGACGGCTGCCGTTTCCGGCGCGGCGCCCTCGGCGGGCGGCGGCCCGAGCACGTCGAGCTGTGCCTGAATCTGCGCGCGTTGCGGCGTGAGATCGCTTTGCAGTTTCACGACGTCGGCACTCAGCTCCTGCGCCGAGTCGTCGAGCGCGTCCAGCTCCTTGCTGCTCGACGCGGTCGAAGTCTGCTGCTTGATGCGGTCGAGCTCGACCTGCATCTGCTTGAGCTGCGCGACGGCGTCGTTCAGCGAGATGGCCGGCACGGGCGCGCCGACGCCGCTTGCGCCCGGGGCGGAAGCGGCCTCCGGAAACGCCGACGCGGTTGCGATCGCAGCGAACTGCAGCAACGCGATCAGCGCGATCCGGCGAGCGTACGTGGATAGTCGTTGTATGGACATGGAATGCTTACGATTTGCCGACAAGGCCGGGCGCCGAAAGGTGCCCGGAAGCCGGTGGTTGGCCCGGTAGCATGTTACCGGGGTGTGGAACGCGTGGTTGTACTGATTGCGTGCCCCGTTTGTGGAGATTCCGGCGGCGTGCGGCCGAGCGAAACGGCGCATCAGGCCCGGACGGTGGGGCCCGCGCCGCCGCGATGCGTCGCCGGGTCGCCGTTCCCGCGCGTTTTCCGTACCCGACAGACGGTTACGAAAGTTACACGTTGGTCCGCTCAAAAATGGGGCGCCCGAATCAGTTCGACGTACGGCGTGCGGCCGGCCCGTCGTCGCGCTCCGGATATCGGGGCCGGGGTGCGCTCGCGTCGGGCGGACGTGCCGGTACAATGCAGCGATTCGCCCGACGGCGGCTCGAAGGTCGCCGGACAACTACACGACACGAACAGGAGACGCGCCCACGATGGCCTCAACGGACAGCCTTTCGCAGGCACCCGCCCAATCCCCACCCGTCGACCCCGGCTCCATCTCGGCCCGCCTCGACCGCCTACCGCCCACGCGTACCGTCTGGAAGCTCGTCGTCCTGCTGAGCCTCGGCTTCTTCTTCGAGCTCTACGACCTGCTCTACAGCGGCTACGTCGCGCCCGGCCTCGTGAAAAGCGGCATCCTCTCCGCGACGACGCATGGCCTGTTCGGCACCACAGGCGTCGCGAGCTTCATCGCCGCGCTGTTCTCGGGCCTCTTCATCGGCACGATCGCATGCGGCTTCCTCGCCGACCGCTTCGGCCGCCGCGCGATCTTCACGTGGTCGCTGCTGTGGTACACGGCCGCCAACGTCGTGATGGCGTTCCAGGACACCGCGGCCGGGCTGAACTTCTGGCGCTTCGTCGTCGGTCTCGGCCTCGGCGTCGAAATGGTGACGATCGGCACGTACATCTCCGAGCTCGTACCGAAGCAGATTCGCGGGCGCGCATTCGCGTGCGAGCAGGCGGTCGGGTTCGTCGCGGTGCCGGTGGTCGCGTTCCTCGCCTACCTGCTCGTGCCGCACGCACCGTTCGGCCTCGATGGCTGGCGCTGGGTCGTGCTGATCGGCGCGCACGGCGCGCTGTTCGTGTGGTGGATTCGCCGCGAACTGCCGGAAAGCCCGCGCTGGCTCGCGCAGCAGGGCCGGGTCGACGAAGCCGACCGCATCATGCGCGCGCTCGAGGCGAAGGTCGAAGCCGAATACGGACGGCCGCTGCCGCCGCCGGCGCCCGCCGAGCCCGTGCCGCCGCGCGGCAGCTTCCGCGACATGTGGGTGCAGCCGTATCGCAACCGCACGATCATGATGACGATCTTCAACGTGTTCCAGACGGTCGGCTTCTACGGCTTCGCGAACTGGGTGCCGACGCTGCTGATCAAGCAGGGCATCACGATCACGTCGAGCCTGATGTATTCGAGCGTGATCGCGCTCGCCGCACCGGTCGGCCCGCTGATCGGCCTCGTGATCGCCGACCGCTTCGAGCGCAAGTCGGTGATCGTCGCGATGGCGGCGGCGATCGTCGTCTGCGGGCTGCTGTTCAGCCAGACGACGGTCGGCGCATTCCTGATCGTGCTCGGCATCGGCCTCACGCTCGCCAGCAACATCATGTCGTACAGCTTCCACGCGTATCAGGCCGAGCTGTTCCCGACGTCGATCCGCGCACGGGCCGTCGGCTTCGTCTATTCGTGGAGCCGCTTCTCGGCGATCTTCTCGTCGTTCGTGATCGCGGCCGTGCTGAAGGGCTTCGGCACCTTCGGCGTGTTCGCGTTCATCGCGGGCGCGATGGTGATCGTGATGGCCGCGATCGGGTTCATGGGGCCGCGCACGAAGGGCATCGCGCTCGAAGCCATCTCGAAGTGACCGGCGATCGTGCACGCGTGTCGCACGGTTCGTGCTGCATGCGTGCCATGCGATGGCATTGCACTGCGCGTACGGTGCGTACGGCTCGTCGGGAATGATCCGGTTTCCGAATCGATTCGGCGAAGCCCTCGCACCGCGGCGAAAAAGCAGCGCCCCTTGTCGGACTCGAATGTCCAACCAGCAAGATTGCCATGCATCGAAAGATGCAGGCGGCAACGAGTTGAAACAAAGCGTGACGAAGCGCAAATTCGCCGTGAAACCGCGACTTGCGTCGCTGAAGATTCCTGTTCGGACGCGTAGAATGAAGGGCCTGACGACTCATTAGCCGCCATCGGACCGTACGCGTTGCATCGGCGAACGGCTCCGCCGCGAAGAGGCGTCGGCGCCGGGCGCACACGATGCGCCGGACGTGTCGATGGCTCGCGCGGAAGATGCGCCGCCCGCAACAGCAGCATGCGGCGGCCGGATCGGCCGATGGCTTCGAACGCATGATGCTTTTCAGCCTGACGCGGCGCATGTCGAAGTCGCGTTGCCCTACCCGCACAGTCGCCGCGTATGTGTCGCTCGCTGTTGCCCTGATCGTTCCCGTGCTTGCCGGGCAGCCCGCGTTTGCCGCGTCCGACGCTTCGTCGTCCGTTGCTCCGTCATCCTCATCAGTTGCACCGCCCGCGTCGGCGGCGTCTCATGCGCATCGTGGCTTGCCTGCGCATGCGTCGTCGGGGGCGTCGGCCGCACAGCCCGCGTCTGCAGCGTCGCACGAGCGTCATGCGGAGCCTGCCAGCGCGGTATCGGGTGCATCGACTGCTTCCGGCACTTCCGCTGCCTCAGCCGCTTCAGCTGCCTCAGCCGCTTCCGCCGCCGCGCCCGCTTCCGCCGCTTCCGCCGCTTCCGCCGCTTCCGCCGCTTCCGCCGCTTCCGCCACCGCCGCGAGCGAGGCCGAAGCACCCGCGCCGACACCGCCACGCCGTCATCCGCCGCTATCGACCGAAGAGGCGAAAAATGCGACGGCGCGCGCGGTCGACATGCGCAAGCGCTTCACGCAGGAAGTCACGCGGCGCCTGAACGTGCCCGCAAGCGAGCAGCGCGCCTACAGCCAGCGGCTCCAGGAGGCGCTCGCCGATGCGGATCTCGGCGACCTCGCCGGCGAATACGTCGCGATGGTCGACCGCGCGCCGAACGTGCAGGCGCTCTTCATCTACTTCCGTGCAACGCCGGCCAACGCGTGGCTGATGATCGGCGCATCGCCGGTCGGCACCGGGCTGCCGGGCAAGTACGACCATTTCCTGACGCCGCTCGGCGTGTTCCATCACTCGCCCGACAACATGGATTTCCGCGCGGAAGGCACGACGAACGAGAACGGCATTCGCGGCTACGGTCGCCGCGACATGCGCATCTACGACTTCGGCTGGGTGGACGGCGAGCGCGGCTGGGGCAAGGGCGGCGTGTCGCCGATGCGCTTCCAGATGCATGCGACCGATCCCGACCGGCTCGAAGCGCTGCTCGGCATCCGGCACTCGAAGGGCTGCGTGCGGATTCCGGCGTCGCTGAACACGTTTTTCGATCGTCACGGCCTGCTCGACGACGATTATCAGGCGCGTGTCGAGGCCGGCAAGTCGCTGTGGGTGCTGCGTCGCGACCGCGACATCACGCCGATCGCGGGCCGTTATCTGGTCGTGGTCGACAGCGCGCGCAAGACCCGCCCGGCCTGGTCGCCGATGCCGGGGCGCAATGCGTGGTCGAAGGTGCCGAAGGGCGGCGACACGGCGGATTGACCGCCGGTCCGCGAGGCTGATGGCTGCTGGCGATGCCACGATGAGAATAAATCCGATTTATTGATACATAAGAAAAGCAAACTTTTATTATCCGATCCGGGTTCGTATAGTCGAGGCCAGTTTCGCGGAACCCTGCCGCGCCTGGACCACCACCGATCACACGACCCGCATGAAAACTCTCTACAAGCTCGCCCCGCTCGCGATGCTCGGCGCCTTCGCGACGCATGCCTGTGCGCAAAGCAGCATCACGCTGTACGGTCTCATCTCGGCCGGTGTCGGGTTCGCGACCAACCAGGGCGGCAAGAACGCCTGGCAGGCGCTGTCCGGCACGAACCAGAACCCGCGCTGGGGGCTGAAGGGCAAGGAGGATCTCGGGCAAGGGCTGTCCGCGATCTTCCAGCTGGAGAACGGCTTCAACGTGATGACGGGCACGGCCGCGCAGAACGGCCGCGAGTTCGGGCGGATGGCCTACGTCGGCCTTGCCGACCGTACCTACGGCTCGCTGACGTTCGGCCGCCAGTACGATGCGATCCACGACTACATCGGGCCGGTGATCATCGCGAGCAACGGTGTGAACATCGGCGACAACGACAACGGCTACAACGACATCCGCGTGCAGAATTCGGTGAAGTACGTGAGCCCGGTGTACCACGGCCTGAAATTCACCGCGCTGTACGGCTTCAGCAATGCGACGGGCTTCGCGAACAACAGCGCCTACAGCTTCGGGCTCGGCTACGAGCAGGGCCCGCTGCGCTGGAGCGCGGTCTACGCGCAGTACAACCACCCTTACAGCGCGACGAACCAGGACGGCGCGATCGCGAACGACTACGCGTCGCCGCTGCTGATCTTCAGCAAGAGCGCGATGACGCCCGCGGCTTACGCCAGCCGGCAGCGGATCGCGGGCACCGGCGGTTTCTACACGATCGGCCGCGCGCAGTTCGCCGCGATGTTTACCGACGTGCGCTACGATTACCTCGACAATTCGCACCTGCACCTGCAGAACCTCGGCGTGAACATCGTCTACACGATGACGCCGCAGCTCTTTCTCGGCGCCGCGTATGCGTTCACGAACGGCAAGTACGACGTGATCGACAAGCGGCCGAAATGGCACCAGGTGAACCTGCAGGCCGATTACTACCTGTCGAAACGCACCGACGTCGCGCTGACGGTGATCGCGCAGCAGGCGGCCGGCGACGCGGACCATGCGCAGATCTTCGCGTATGCGCGCTCGACCGGCACGCGCCAGATGATGGCGACGCTCGGCGTCCGGCACGTTTTCTGAGCGCCCGACCATGACCCATCCGATTGCATCCCGCCGCACCTTCCTGAAACTGTCCGCCGCGCTGGCCGGCACCGCGCTGCTGCCCGAAACGGGCGCGTTCGCCGCCGGCGGCGATGCCGCGCGCCGCACGGTGATCATCGATACCGACCCGGGGCAGGACGACGCCATCGCGATCCTGTTCGCGCTGGGCGCGCAGGACCGCCTCGACGTGCGCGCGCTGACCGCCGTCGCGGGCAACGTGCCGCTCGACCTGACCGAACGCAATGCGCGGATCATCCGCGACTGGGCCGGCCGCACGAAAACGCTGCCGGTCTACGCGGGCTGCCCGCGGCCGCTCGTGCGCGAGCTCGTGACGGCCGCGAACGTGCACGGCAAGACGGGGCTCGAAGGCGTCGAGCTGCCCGTGCCGCGCGCGCCGCTTGCCGCCGGCCACGCGGTGTCGTATCTCGTCGATACGCTGAGCCGCGCGGCGCCGAACAGCGTGACGCTGTGCGCGCTCGGTCCGCTGACGAACATCGCGACCGCGCTGGTCGAGGCGCCGCAGATTCGCGGTGCGCTGCGCGAGATCGTGCTGATGGGCGGCGCGTTTTTCGAGCGCGGCAACATCACGCCGGCCGCCGAGTTCAACATCTATGTCGATCCGCAGGCGGCCGAAGTCGTGTTCGGCAGCGGCGTGCCGATCGTCGTGCTGCCGCGCGATGTCGCGGTGAAGGCGCCGATCACGCCGGCGCGCGTCGCGCCGTTCCGTGCGCTCGGCAACCGCTGCGGCGCGGTCGTCGCGGACATCATGGATGCCGAACTCGCGTACAACAAGAAGCGGCGCGGCGCTGAAGACGCGCCGATGTACGACCCGACCGCGGTCGGCTACCTCGTCGATCCGACGCTGTTCGGCGGGCGCAAGGTGAACGTGATGATCGAGACGACTGGGCAGTGGACGCTCGGCGAGACCGTCGTCGACTGGAACGGGCGCAGCGGCCGCGCGGCGAACGCGACGTGGATCAACGAGGTCGACGCGGACCGCTTCTACGCGACGCTCGTCGAGCGTATCGCGAAGCTGCCCTGAGCGCGGGCGCTCGTGCGGCGAACGGCGAACCGCACTCGGTCGACGCCATCAGATGTGCTTCGCAATCCACTCGCGGCACGTACGCACGTGCGGGCCGCGATCGTCGCCGGCGAGCGAGATCAGCGAGATCGCCCGCGTGACGCGCGGCTTGTCGACGCGCAACGCAACGAGTTCGGGATCGTGCAGATGCATCGTATAGAGGCTCGGCAGCACGGCGGTCGCGAGGCCGTTGCGCGCGAGCGCGTAGAGCGGCTCGGTGTATTCCATCCGGTACGTGACGTTCAGGCGCAGCTTCTCGGCGCCGCCGGTGCGATGCAGCGATTCGCTGACGCTGCCGCGCACGAACACCGCGAGTTCGCGATCGACGAGCTTCGCCCACGTGACGCTCTTCGCGCGGGCGAGCGGATCGTCGTGCCGCACGACGATCACGATCTCGTCCTCGAACAGCTGCCGGTAGCGCAGCGTGCCGTCGTCGCTGTCGGGTTCGCGTACGCCGATGCCGAGATCCGCGACGCTGTCGCGCACGGCCTCGACGAGTGCGCTGTTGGGCAGGTCGGTGAGCGTGAAGCGCAGCGTCGGGTGGGCGTCGCGCAGTGCGTTGAGCGCGGGCAGCAGGCGGCCGGCGACCGACGGGATGAACGCGATGCGCACGGTCTGGATGCGTTCGCCGATGAGCCGCGTCATGTCGTCGAAGGTGCCGCGCGCCTGGTTGAGCAGGCGTTCGGCGAGCGGCAGCACGGCTTCGCCAGCGGTGGTGAGCGTGAGCCGGTGCGCGGAACGCGCGAACAGGCGCCCGCCGAGCAGGAACTCGATCTGGCGGATCGACGCGGTGAGCGCGGGCTGCGTGAGCGACAGCGCCTGCGCGGCCTGCGTGAAGCTGCGTGCGTGGGCGAGCACGACGAAGTGCTGGACCTGCCGCAGCGTGAGCGCGGGCAGCAGCGACGAGCGGTCGGACGACATCGGGCAATAACGGTCGGGATACGGTACGCGGCAGTATAAGACCGCGCTGCGTGCATCGACACAGGACAATATTCGGAATCACAGGAGAACCACCATGTCAGCGACTGACACGATGCCGGCGCGTGCGCCGGCCAACTGGCTCGAACGCCGCTTCGCGCTCGCCGCGCGCGGCACGAGCGTGCGCACCGAGACGATCGCGGGCGTCACGTCGTTTCTCGCGGCCGCGTACCTGCTCGTCGTGATCCCGTCGCTGCTCGCGACGGGCGGCATGGAGCGCGGCGCGGCGACAACCGCGACGATCGTCGTGTTCGTGCTGTTCACGACGCTGATGGGGCTCTACGCGAACCTGCCGTTCCTGGTCGGCCCCGGCATCGGCGGCTCGGTGATCATCGGCGTGACGCTCGCGACGACGGAGCATGTGGGCTGGCAGACAGGCCTCGGCATCGCGTGCGTGTCGGGCATCCTGTTCTTCCTGCTGACGATTCTCGGCGCGCGCGGCGTCGTGATGAAGCTGATACCGGTGCAGATCAAGCTCGGGCTCGGCGCGTCGATCGGGCTGTTCGTAACGATGCTCGGGCTGCGCAATGCGGGGATGGTCGTCGCGAACGCGAAGACCAACGCGTTCGCGCTCGGCGATTTCTCGCGGCCGGGTGCGCTCGTCGCACTGATCGGCCTGGCGGTCGCGATCGTGCTGCAGGCACGCAAGGTGCCCGGCGCGATCCTGATCGCGATCCTCGTCGCCGCAGCGGCGGGCGTGCCGCTCGGCGTCACGCATCTGCCCGCGTCGTTCGTGTCGCTGCCG
The DNA here is from genome assembly GCF_050768715.1 of Burkholderia sp. ZZQ-2. NCBI lineage: Bacteria > Pseudomonadati > Pseudomonadota > Betaproteobacteria > Burkholderiales > Burkholderiaceae > Burkholderia > Burkholderia sp. ZZQ-2. Next base: position 45,074 of record NZ_LDVA01000306.1, read on the forward strand.
CACAGCGTCGCGCCGATCGCGTTCAAGCTCGACATCGGCAGCGCGTTGAGCCTCGCGGCCGCGCCGTACCTGTTCGCGTTCTTCGCGGCGGAATTCTTCTCGACGCTCGGCACCGCGCTCGCGGTCGGCGCGAAGGCGAACCTGCTCGACGAACAGGGCAACCTGCCGAACATCAACCGGCCGTTCCTCGTCGATTCGCTCGCGGCGACGATCGGGCCCGTGTTCGGCATTCCCGCGCTGACCGCGCTGATCGAATCGGCGGCAGGCGTCGAGGCCGGCGGCCGCAGCGGGCTGTCGTCGCTGGCCGCGGCCGTGCTGTTCGCCGCGATGCTGCTGTTCGTGCCGGTCGCGCTCGCGATCCCGAAAGAGGCGACCGCGCCGGCGCTGATCCTGATCGGGCTGTCGATGTTCGCAACGATCCGCCATACGCATTTCGACGACTTCACCGATGCGCTGCTCGTGATGTCGATGGTGCTGCTCACGCTGATGTCGAACAGCTTCGGCACCGGCATCGCGGGCGGGCTGCTGTGCTACGTGCTCGTCAAGCTGCTGGCCGGCCGCCGGCGCGACGTGTCGTGGGGGCTCGTCGTGCTCGCGCTGCCGCTCGGCTATTACTTCTGGACCGTCGTGAAGCCGCACTGAGAGACGGCTTTCGCGACGTATCGGCACTACCCAAAACGAGACTGCAATGAAGGCAACACCAGGTAACGTCCCGGCCGCGCGCACGGGCATCGAGATCACGCCGGCCCATCGGGCCTTCTTCCACGCGCTGCCGAAGGTCGAGCTGCATTGCCACCTGCTCGGCGCGGTGCGGCACGACACGTTCGTCGCGCTCGCGGAACGCAGCGGCGCGCCGATCGAGCGCGCGGAGATCGACGCGTTCTATGCGCGCGGCGAGAAGCCGGTCGGCGTGCTGCACGTGCTGCGCGCGCTCGACAAGTATCTGCTCACGCGGCCCGACGACCTGCGGCGCATCGCTTACGAGTATCTGGAGGATGCGGCCGCGCACAACGTGCGGCATGCGGAATATTTCTGGAATCCGACGGGCACGGTACGGGTGTCGGGGATTGCGTATGCGGACGCGCAGGCCGCGATCGTGACGGCGATCCGCGACGCCGCGCGCGACTTCGGAATCGGCGCGCGCCTGATCCCGAGCATCGACCGCGAGCAGGATCCGGACGAGGCCGTGGCGATCGTCGAATGGATGAAGGCGCATCGCGCGGACGAAGTGGCGGGGCTCGGGATCGACTATCGCGAGAACGACCGGCCGCCGGAGCTGTTCTGGAAGGCTTACCGCAATGCGCGCGCGGCCGGTTTCCGCACGACCGCGCATGCGGGCGAGTTCGGGATGCCGTGGCGCAACGTCGAGACGGCCGTGGATCTGTTGCAGGTCGATCGCGTCGATCACGGCTATACGATCGTCGACAACCCCGAGCTGTGCGCGCGCTACGCGGAACGCGGGATCGTCTTCACCGTCGTGCCGACGAATTCGTACTACCTGCGCACGCTGCCGCCGGAGCAATGGGCGGAACGGCATCCGATGCGCAAGATGCCGGGCCTCGGGCTGAAGATCCATCCGAACACCGACGATCCGACGCTGCACAAGGTCAACCCGTCGGAGGCGTGGGAGCTGATGTTCAGCCATTTCGGCTTTACGGTCGCCGATCTCAAGCAATTCATGCTGAACGGGATCGACGGCGCGTGGGTCGACGACGCGACGAAGGCCGCGTGGCGCGCGGCGTGGGCGCCGGAGTTCGACACGCTGGCCGCGACGCTCGCGGCCGGTTGAGCGCATTGCCTGCCACATCGGCCGGCCGGTACTTCGTTCAGGTGGAAATGCAGCCTTGCGGGCTGGCGCACGTCGGTCGCGTTCGCTATATTGGCGTCCGGCGGCACCCGGTCGTGCCGCTGCCGCCGTGCGCGCCCGCGCCGGCATTCCGACAACAATTCGAATCCTGAGAGGCCCGCCGTGCGTATTCCTGTTTTCTGTCTGATGTTGTTCGTCTCGATGTCCGCGCAAGCCGGCAGTGCCTGCGACGGGCTGCTCGGCGATTACGCGCCGGCCGCCGGCAAACCGGCGACGCTGCGCGTCGAGAAAGTGGGCGGCAAGATCGTGCTGCGCGGGCGCGACGCCGGCCAATGGAGTGTCGAAACGGCACCGACGCAAGAGGCCGAGCTGGAAACCGACGGCCCTGACAAGGCGCCGCCGGGCGCCTGTGTGCTCGAGGTGCCGGGCGGCGAGCTGATCAAGATGCCGATTGGCTCGCCGTATCAGGTCACGTCGATCACGGGCAACAGCTTCACCACGAAGCATTCGACCACGGGCGTCCTGCTGCGCACGGTGCAGGGTTTCCAGGTCGACGGCACCGAGCTGTATCGGGTCGCGCGCCGCGGCGATTCGCCGCCGGCCGCGGCACGCTGACGGCGTGCGAGCCGACGTACCGCGATACACGACGACACGACGAGGGCGACCCTTCCGATGGGCAATCGATCATGGCTCTATCTCCAGGCCGGTGACGGCGACGACGCGCGAACGATCGAGTTCGCGGAATCCAACAATCACTTTCCGCTGCTGTGGCGCGTGCTGCTGGCCGACGGCGGCGCGGGCGACGCGATAACGGATCAGCGCGTGTTCGGCGACGCCGGCACGCCGAACCTCGCCAGCGATGCACGCGCGGCGCATGCGCGACTCAGCCGGCTCGCGTCGTTCGTCGTCGCGTATCCGCTGCCCGGCGACGATCCGGCGCTCGCGCGCCAGTTCGATGCGCTCGTGCGTCACCTCGGCGAGTCGATCGATGCGTTCGGCGATGCGCATGGCGCACCGCGGCTGTCCGCGAATCTCGACGAACTGTCATGGCTCGACGGCGGCGATCCGGACGAATACATCCGCGAGGAGCGCGACAACTGCACGCGCCTGTGGTGGCGGGTCGCGAACTGCATGGATTTCCGCGACGTGCGCGGCGTGCGCGACGTGCTCGAGATCGATACACCCGCCGACTGGCGCGACTGGGCGTGGGGCTTCGGGTTCGGCGGCGTGTCGCATCACTATTTCCAGCGACAGGAGCCGCCGCGCGGCGTGGCGTTTGCCGAGATGTTCGACGCCGGCGAAGTGCACGGCAACTGGCTCGGCTACGGCACGTTCAGCTTTCGCGCGCGCAACGGCCTGTGGGGCGTGCGGCGGGAAGTCGACGACGCGTGGCGCGTGATCGTGCCGCCCGCGTGGACGAACCTGTGGACGAGCGGCGCACGCGATCGCCGGTTGCTGTGGGCCGCGCGCGACGGGAAGGTCGGCCTGCTGTTCGCCGATGGCGATGGCGACAGTGGTGGCGACGAGATGCGGATCGTGCGCGAACCGGCGTTCGACGCCGTGTGGGATTTCAGCGGCGACGTCGCGTGCGTGCGCGTCGGCGAGCGGTTCGGGCTCGTGGGCACGGACGGCACGTGGGTGCTCGAACCGTCGCTCGACGATTTCGGCGAATTCACCGGCGGGGTTGCGTCCGCGAGCCTGGACGGCCGCTGGGGCTTCGTCGACACGCACGGTGCGTGGGTGATTCCGCCGCGCTTCGACGATGCACATGAATTCGTGAACGGCGCCGTCGCGGGGGTATCCGAAGGCGAGCAGTGGGGGCTGATCGGGCGCGACGGGCAATGGCGCGCGCCGCCCGAGTGGGCCGCGCTCGAATGGTCGTCCGAATGCGGCGCCTTCCTCGCGTGGCGCAACGGCCATGTCGGCCTGGTCGATGCGAAAGGCCGGGTCGTCGTCGAGCCGCATTACGCGGAAATCGCCACGCTGACCGACGACGAACGGACGGACATGCTGTCCGAGCTTGGCGCGATCCGCCATATCGTGCGGCGCGACGACGGGCGTTGCGCGATCGTCGACGGGCAGGGCCACGTGCTGACGCCGTTCGATTTCGTCAACATGGGGGCGCTGCCGTGGTTGCCCGATGACGAAGCCGTGCCGGGCGAACTGTTCACGCGTTACGCGATCGGCGTGCTGCCGGGCGAGCCGGCGAAGTTTGCGATCTGCGATCTCGAGACGGGCGCGACGGTCGTGCAGGGGCGCTACGACGACGTGGCCGGCCTGTTCTGGGGCGCCGATCACGGCTGGCTGGCCTGCGTGCAGGACGAGGGCGGTGACGACGTGCGGGCGACGGTGTTTCGCGCGGACGGCACCGTGCTGCATCCGGCGCGTTACACGCGGCTCGGCGACGATGCGCTGTTCGACGACGATCCCGACGCCGCTGCCGGGCACACGACGTTGATGCCGTGGTACGTCCGTCGTGTCGAGGTCGCGCAGAACTGGAGCATGGGCGAACCGGTCGCCGCGTTGCGCGACGACGGCGTACCCGTATGGCTGTACGCGGACGGGCACGCGACGACGACGCGGCGGTAGCCGGGGCCGCCGTCGTCCATGCCGGCGTGGCGTGCCGGCACGACGATCAGCGGAAGAACCTCAGCCAGTCGAACAGGCCGGGGTGCGGACGCCGTTTCGGCGCCGGCGCCGGTGCGCTGCGCGGCCGGAAGTCGGGCGAGAACTGCGCACGCGGATCGATCGCGCGCGTACGCAGTGCCGCATCGTAGAACGCCCCGACGATCGGCAACGCGCTGTGCGCGCCCGCGCCCCAGTAGTCGCTGCGCAGCGTCACGTTGCCGTCGTCGAAGCCGACCCACGCACCGGCCACCAGTTGCGGATGCATCAGGATGAACCAGCCGTCCGTGTTGTCCTGCGTCGTGCCGGTCTTGCCCGCGACGTCGACGCGGATCCCGTAGCGCGAACGGATGTCCTCGCCGGTCCCGTAATCGACGACGCCGCGCATCACGTCGACCAGCGTCTGCGCGGCGGCCACCGGCAACGCGCGTTCGGGCGGTGCGCTGTTGAATGCGGCGAGCACCTTGCCGTCGCGATCCTCGATGCGCGTGATCATCTGCGGCGCGACGTATACGCCGCGATTCGCGATCGTCCCGTAGGCGGACACCATTTCCTTCAGCGTGACGGGGCTCGTGCCGAGCGCGAGCGACGGCACCGCGTCGAGCGGGCTTTCGCGCACGCCCATCGCGCGAGCGAGCTGCGCGACCCTGGCCGCGCCTTCGCGCTGCATCACCTGCGCGGTGATGCGGTTGCGCGACAGCGCGAGCGCGTCGCGCAGCGTCATCGGCGCGTCGGTCGGCGGCTCGGCATCGGTCGGACGCCACACCGCGTGCGTGCCGATCGGGATCGCGACGGGGCGATCGACGAACGTGTCGCCCGGCCGCATGCCGTCCGCGAACGCGGCGCCATAGACGAACGGCTTGAACGTCGAACCCGGCTGGCGCCGTGCCTGCACCACGTGATCGAACGGCTCGCTGCCGAAGTCGGGGCTGCCGACCCATGCGCGAATCGCGCCGTTGCGCGGGTCGATCGCGACGAAGCCGGCCTGCACCTGCGTCTTGCGTTCGCACAACGCATGCATGAACGCGCGATTCGCGCCGAGCTGCTTCAGCGCGGCGACATCGGCGAGCCCAGCGGCGCGCGCGTCGCGATAGTCGGGCGTCTGCCGGATGAAGCCGCGGAACAGGTCGTTGCGCAGCCCGCAGCCGGACGGGCCGCGCCATGCGCTGTCGGCGACTGCCTGCAGGCGATCGGTTTGCTGCGTCAGCGCTTGCGTCGCCATGTCCTGCAGTTGCGCATCGAGCGTCGTGCGCACGACGAGGCCGTCCGAGTAGAGGTCGTAGTTGTTGCGGTCGGCCCAGGCGATCAGCCACTTGCGCAACTGCACCGCGAAGTGCGGAGCCGGGCCCGGCTGAGCGGTCTGCGGCTCGAAGTCGACGCGCAGCGGCCGGCGCTGCAATAGCGCGAGCTGCCGCGGCGACAGCATGCCCATCGCCGCCATCCGCGCGAGCACGATGTTGCGGCGCTGGACCGCGCGTTCCGGATTCAGCACCGGGTTGTAGTAGCTGTTGCCCTTCAGCATCCCGACGAGCGTCGCGCTTTCGACGATGTCGAGCTGGTCGGCCGATTTGCCGAAGTAGGTACGCGCGGCCATCTCGACGCCGTACGCGTTGTACAGGAACGGCACGGTGTTCAGGTAGGTCTCGAGAATCTCGTCCTTGCTGTACACCGTCTCGATCTTGAACGCGGTGATCAGCTCCTTCACCTTGCGCGTGAGCGTCGGTGCGCGGCCGACTTCGTCCGGGTACAGGTTGCGCGCGAGTTGCTGCGTGATCGTCGAGCCGCCCTGGCGGCTGCCCGAGAACGTATGCAGCCCGGCCGCGAGCGTGCGGCGCCAGTCGATGCCGTGATGCGCGTAGAAGCGGTGGTCCTCGGTCGCGATCAGCGCGTCGACCATGTGCGGCGAGATCTGCTTGAGCGGCACCCATTCGCGGTTGACGGGCCGGAATTCGGCGATGATCTGGCCGTCGGCCGACAGCACGCGCGCGGGGCGGTCGATGCGGGCCTTGCGGATGTCGCCGATGCTCGGCGTGAACGGCACGAACGCGAGCAGCACCAGCAGGCCGACCAGCGGGATCGCGGCGAGCGTCAGCGCGACGCCGCGGCGCGTCGGATGGCGCAGGCGATGCCATGCGCCGGCGCACAGCGCGCGGATGCGCGCGCGGCTGGCGGCGGCCAGCGGTGCGACGCGGGCGCGGCAACGGAGCCACGCGTCTCGAAGAAGCGGCACGAAGCGGTTCAAGGCGGCAGGAGCGCGGATGGAGGAGGCGCGATCCTAGCAAACGACCCACGTGCGACGCCCGCTAAAACGGCCGTTTGCTTGCAGGATTTACAGACGATTACGTTTGTTGCCCATCGACAACCTTTTGCGGCACCCGCCGCCGCGATTCCGCTGACGATACGACGTCCGCGAGCCGCTGCGCGGCCGCTTCCATCTGCGCGCGGCCGAATCCGCCGAAGCCCAGCACGAGCCCCGGGCGGGCCGTGCCCGGCGCGAACATCGGCGATACCGCGCGCACCGCGACGCCGGCTTGCGCGGCGCGTTCGACCACGTCGAGATCGTCGATGCCGTCCGCGAGCCACAGCACGACGTGCATCCCCTGATCGCCCGGCTGCACCCACGCGCGCTCGCGCGGCAGCCGCGCGCCGAGCGTGTCGATCAGCAGCGCGCGCTGCTCCGCATACACGCCGCGCACGCGGCGGATGTGGCGGTCGAGATGGCCTTCCGCGATGAACGCGGCCAGCACGTGCTGGTCGGCGGTCGGCACATGGCGATCCATCAGTGCGCGCGCGCCGCAGAACGCGGGCACGAGATCGTGGGGGGCGATCACGTAGCCGAGCCGCAGCGACGGAAACAGGATCTTGCTGAACGTGCCGAGGTAGATCACGCGATCGGGGTCGAGACCCTGCAGCGACGGGAACGGATAGCCTTCGTAGCGTAGCTCGCTGTCGTAGTCGTCCTCGACTACCCACGCGTGGCGTGCACGTGCCCACGCGAGCAGCGCGTTGCGCCGCGCCATGCTGAGCGGCATGCCGAGCGGATACTGGTGCGACGGCGTGACGAACGCGGCGCGCGCATCGGGCGCGAGGCGGATGCCGGCGTCGACGTCGAGGCCGTCGGCGTCGACCGGCACGCGCACCATCGCGTCGTGTCGCCCGGTGCTCTCGAGCAGCGCGGTGATGCCGCGATAGGCCGGGTTCTCGACCCAGGCCCGGTCGCCCGCGCCGAGCAGCAGCTGGCTCGCGAGGTGCAGCCCCTGCTGCGTGCCGCTCGTGATCACGACCTGGCCGGCATCGCAGCGCACCGAGCGCGAACGGCGCACGTAGTCGGCGATCGCTTCGCGCAGCGGCAGCGCGCCTTGCGGATCGGCATAGCCGGACGGCGCGCCGGCGCCGCGCGCGCGCAGGCGGTTGCCGAGCCGGCGCCAGATGTCGTCGGGCGCGGTGAGGCCGATCGGCACCGAGATCGC
>NZ_LDVA01000307.1:0-5085 GCF_050768715.1 Burkholderia sp. ZZQ-2
CAGACTTGTTATAGGATCAAGCCTTACGGGCAATTAGTATCAGTTAGCTGAACGCATTACTGCGCTTACACACCTGACCTATCAACGTCCTGGTCTCGAACGACCCTTCAAGGGGATCTAGTCCCCAGGGATATCTCATCTTAAGGCGAGTTTCCCGCTTAGATGCTTTCAGCGGTTATCTCTTCCGAACATAGCTACCCGGCGATGCCACTGGCGTGACAACCGGTACACCAGAGGTTCGTCCACTCCGGTCCTCTCGTACTAGGAGCAGCCCCCTTCAAATATCCAACGCCCACGGCAGATAGGGACCAAACTGTCTCACGACGTTTTAAACCCAGCTCACGTACCTCTTTAAATGGCGAACAGCCATACCCTTGGGACCGGCTACAGCCCCAGGATGAGATGAGCCGACATCGAGGTGCCAAACACCGCCGTCGATATGAACTCTTGGGCGGTATCAGCCTGTTATCCCCAGAGTACCTTTTATCCGTTGAGCGATGGCCCTTCCATACAGAACCACCGGATCACTATGACCTGCTTTCGCACCTGCTCGACTTGTCGGTCTCGCAGTTAAGCACGCTTATGCCATTGCACTATCAGCACGATTTCCGACCGTACCTAGCGTACCTTCGTACTCCTCCGTTACGCTTTGGGAGGAGACCGCCCCAGTCAAACTGCCTACCATGCACTGTCCCCGACCCGGATCACGGGCCAAGGTTAGAACCTCAAACAAACCAGGGTGGTATTTCAAGGACGGCTCCACCGAAACTAGCGTTCCGGTTTCATAGCCTCCCACCTATCCTACACAGATCGGTTCAAAGTCCAATGCAAAGCTACAGTAAAGGTTCATGGGGTCTTTCCGTCTAGCCGCGGGTAGATTGCATCATCACAAACACTTCAACTTCGCTGAGTCTCGGGAGGAGACAGTGTGGCCATCGTTACGCCATTCGTGCAGGTCGGAACTTACCCGACAAGGAATTTCGCTACCTTAGGACCGTTATAGTTACGGCCGCCGTTTACCGGGACTTCAATCAAGAGCTTGCACCCCATCATTTAATCTTCCGGCACCGGGCAGGCGTCACACCCTATACGTCCACTTTCGTGTTTGCAGAGTGCTGTGTTTTTATTAAACAGTCGCAGCCACCAGTTTATTGCAACCCCTTCACCCTCCTGGCGCAGGCCAGTCAAGCTACAAGGGCGTACCTTATCCCGAAGTTACGGTACCAATTTGCCGAGTTCCTTCTCCCGAGTTCTCTCAAGCGCCTTAGAATACTCATCTCGCCCACCTGTGTCGGTTTGCGGTACGGTCATCGTTAGACTGAAGCTTAGAGGCTTTTCTTGGAACCACTTCCAATTGCTTCGCTTCCGAAGAAGCTCGCGCCACACCCTTGAATTACGCACCCGGATTTGCCTAAGTGCCTTCTCCAATGCAGCGACCGGGACTTCCAACACCCGGACAACCTTCCGCGATCCGTCCCCCCATCGCATCTAACAATGGTGCAGGAATATTGACCTGCTTCCCATCAGCTACGCATTTCTGCCTCGCCTTAGGGGCCGACTCACCCTACGCCGATGAACGTTGCGTAGGAAACCTTGGGCTTACGGCGAGGGGGCCTTTCACCCCCTTTATCGCTACTCATGTCAGCATTCGCACTTCCGATACCTCCAGCACCCTTTACAAGGCACCTTCGCAGGCTTACGGAACGCTCTCCTACCATGCGTGCAAGCACGCATCCGCAGCTTCGGTATATAGCTTAGCCCCGTTACATCTTCCGCGCAGGACGACTCGATCAGTGAGCTATTACGCTTTCTTTAAAGGGTGGCTGCTTCTAAGCCAACCTCCTGACTGTTTTAGCCTTCCCACTTCGTTTCCCACTTAGCTATATTTGGGGACCTTAGCTGGCGGTCTGGGTTGTTTCCCTCTTGACACCGGACGTTAGCACCCGATGTCTGTCTCCCGTGATTGCACTCTTCGGTATTCGGAGTTTGCTATGGCGGGGTAATCTGCAATAGACCCCCCAACCATGACAGTGCTCTACCCCCGAAGGTGAGACACGAGGCACTACCTAAATAGTTTTCGGAGAGAACCAGCTATTTCCAGGTTTGTTTAGCCTTTCACCCCTATCCACAGCTCATCCCCTAACTTTTCAACGTTAGTGGGTTCGGACCTCCAGTACGTGTTACCGCACCTTCATCCTGGCCATGGATAGATCACCTGGTTTCGGGTCTACGCCCAGCAACTGAACGCCCTATTCGGACTCGCTTTCGCTACGCCTGCCCTATACGGTTAAGCTTGCTACTGAACGTAAGTCGCTGACCCATTATACAAAAGGTACGCCGTCACCCCTTACGAGGCTCCGACTGTTTGTATGCATGCGGTTTCAGGATCTATTTCACTCCCCTCCCGGGGTTCTTTTCGCCTTTCCCTCACGGTACTGGTTCACTATCGGTCGATCACGAGTATTTAGCCTTGGAGGATGGTCCCCCCATCTTCAGACAGGATTTCACGTGTCCCGCCCTACTTGTCGCACACCTAGTTCTTTCATACTGTTTTCGCCTACAGGGCTATCACCTGCTATGGCCGCACTTTCCAGAGCGTTCGGCTAACAATACAAATAAAGAGTGCAAGGCTCATCCCATTTCGCTCGCCACTACTTTGGGAATCTCGGTTGATTTCTTTTCCTGCGGTTACTTAGATGTTTCAGTTCACCGCGTTCGCTTCACATGGCCTATGTATTCAGCCATGGATACTCCAAAAGGAGTGGGTTTCCCCATTCGGACATCTACGGATCAAAGCTTGTTTGCCAGCTCCCCGTAGCTTTTCGCAGGCTACCGCGTCCTTCATCGCCTGTGATCGCCAAGGCATCCACCACATGCACTTGTTCGCTTGACCCTATAACGAGTCTGTCTCGTTACAGGTTGAGTTCTCGCGTTGTGCCGTATTCCAATTGAGTCAAACATAGAGTTCGAATCATCTTGAGATACATCGATACAATCACAACCCGGATAGTTTCCACGTCCATCTCAAGACGCTTCCGCTATCCAAATTACTTACTTCTTCCAGATTGTTAAAGAACGACAGCCGATACTTTCGTACCGCTCTGACTGGCTCAATCGCCAATGCAAAATTCTCGGTTCATCGTATGAACCAAGCACTTAGCGTTGGTGATTGGTGGAGGCAGACGGGATCGAACCGACGACCCCCTGCTTGCAAAGCAGGTGCTCTCCCAGCTGAGCTATGCCCCCATTGAGTACAGATACCCTCAGGTGTTACCGCCAGACAATGGTGGGTCTGGTTGGATTCGAACCAACGACCCCCGCCTTATCAAGACGGTGCTCTAACCGACTGAGCTACAGACCCCTGAGTCTGTCTTTAATTTACAGCCGATAAGCGTGAGCGCTCAACTTTGCGAGATAGCTCTGGAAAGGAGGTGATCCAGCCGCACCTTCCGATACGGCTACCTTGTTACGACTTCACCCCAGTCATGAATCCTACCGTGGTGACCGTCCTCCTTGCGGTTAGACTAGCCACTTCTGGTAAAACCCACTCCCATGGTGTGACGGGCGGTGTGTACAAGACCCGGGAACGTATTCACCGCGGCATGCTGATCCGCGATTACTAGCGATTCCAGCTTCATGCACTCGAGTTGCAGAGTGCAATCCGGACTACGATCGGTTTTCTGGGATTAGCTCCCCCTCGCGGGTTGGCAACCCTCTGTTCCGACCATTGTATGACGTGTGAAGCCCTACCCATAAGGGCCATGAGGACTTGACGTCATCCCCACCTTCCTCCGGTTTGTCACCGGCAGTCTCCTTAGAGTGCTCTTGCGTAGCAACTAAGGACAAGGGTTGCGCTCGTTGCGGGACTTAACCCAACATCTCACGACACGAGCTGACGACAGCCATGCAGCACCTGTGCGCCGGTTCTCTTTCGAGCACTCCCACCTCTCAGCAGGATTCCGACCATGTCAAGGGTAGGTAAGGTTTTTCGCGTTGCATCGAATTAATCCACATCATCCACCGCTTGTGCGGGTCCCCGTCAATTCCTTTGAGTTTTAATCTTGCGACCGTACTCCCCAGGCGGTCAACTTCACGCGTTAGCTACGTTACTAAGGAAATGAATCCCCAACAACTAGTTGACATCGTTTAGGGCGTGGACTACCAGGGTATCTAATCCTGTTTGCTCCCCACGCTTTCGTGCATGAGCGTCAGTATTGGCCCAGGGGGCTGCCTTCGCCATCGGTATTCCTCCACATCTCTACGCATTTCACTGCTACACGTGGAATTCTACCCCCCTCTGCCATACTCTAGCCTGCCAGTCACCAATGCAGTTCCCAGGTTGAGCCCGGGGATTTCACATCGGTCTTAGCAAACCGCCTGCGCACGCTTTACGCCCAGTAATTCCGATTAACGCTTGCACCCTACGTATTACCGCGGCTGCTGGCACGTAGTTAGCCGGTGCTTATTCTTCCGGTACCGTCATCCCCCGACTGTATTAGAGCCAAGGATTTCTTTCCGGACAAAAGTGCTTTACAACCCGAAGGCCTTCTTCACACACGCGGCATTGCTGGATCAGGCTTTCGCCCATTGTCCAAAATTCCCCACTGCTGCCTCCCGTAGGAGTCTGGGCCGTGTCTCAGTCCCAGTGTGGCTGGTCGTCCTCTCAGACCAGCTACTGATCGTCGCCTTGGTAGGCCTTTACCCCACCAACTAGCTAATCAGCCATCGGCCAACCCTATAGCGCGAGGCCCGAAGGTCCCCCGCTTTCATCCGTAGATCGTATGCGGTATTAATCCGGCTTTCGCCGGGCTATCCCCCACTACAGGACATGTTCCGATGTATTACTCACCCGTTCGCCACTCGCCACCAGGTGCAAGCACCCGTGCTGCCGTTCGACTTGCATGTGTAAGGCATGCCGCCAGCGTTCAATCTGAGCCAGGATCAAACTCTTCAGTTTAAACCTGTTACTGTTTTCGGTTCGGTTAAGAACCGGTCGCTCACTCAAAGCTGACAGGAATATGAATCACTTCATAAACCTGACTTACTTTAGTGTGAGACTCTTGATACTTTTGCTATCTGATCCGA
>NZ_LDVA01000308.1:0-1222 GCF_050768715.1 Burkholderia sp. ZZQ-2
GGTTGCTGGCGCGGCCTTCGGGCGTCGCGTTCGACGCGACCGGGTCGGCCTTGCCGCGACCCGAGACCGTCAGCGAATCGGTCTTCAGGCCGTGTGCCTTCAGATAGGCCGCGACGGATTCGGCGCGGCGCTTCGACAGCGCGAGATTGTAGTCGTCGCTGCCCACCGAATCCGTAAAGCCGGTGACGCTCACCTGCGAGTACGTGTGGTCGGCGCGCTCGCTCAGCAACCGGTCGAGCGATTCGCGCGCGGTCGGGGCGAGCGTCGCGTGGTCGGTGGCGAACAGCGCGTCGCCCGACAGGTTGACCTGTTCGACGACGACGGCTGCCGCCGGCGCGGCGGCCTGCGCCGCTTGGGCCGGCGCCGCGCCGCACTGGAACACGAGCGTCGCGGGATCGGACTTGTCGCGCAGCGCGCGGGCCGAATCGACGGCGCGCACGGGCTCTTCGCCGCAGATCTTGCGGGCGGCCTTCATGCAGGTTTCCGGGCCCGACAGCAGGCCGTGGCAGTCCACCTGGAAGGTGCGCACGCCGTCGCGCGGCTGCAGTTCGGAGGCGCTGAAGGTCGGGCCGGATGCGGTCGAGCACGCGGCGAGGGCCGTTGCGGAAAGCGCGAGCGCAAGAGCGAGTTTGTTCACGGTTACATCCTCAAAACTTGGGTTGACTGAAGCCCGCCACGGGTTGCGCGCGGGCTCGTCCGGCCGTCGGGGCCGCCGCAGGCCGTCCGGCTGGCGAGCCGGGCGGCCTGGCGGCGCGACGCGTTACTTCCACTGGTACAGCATGCCGGCGCCGATCACCTTCTGACCGCCGCTGAAACCGCCGTTGATCGACGCCTTCAGGTTCTCGGTAATGCGCGCCTGCATGTTGACCGCCATCGCCTTCTGGCCGAGGAAGGTCGACGTGCCCACACCCATCCCGAAGTTGGCGTCGCGATCGAGCTGCGGGATCGACGCCATCGCGCCGACGGCCGCGATACCCTGCTTCGCCATCTGGTCGGTCTGCTGCAGTTGCGAACCCAGCGAGTTGATCTGCGCCTGCTGGCCCGACAGTGCCGTCGACAGCGTCGTCTGCACCTGCGTCAGCTGGTTCACGTTCACCGCGTCGGTGCCTTGCGTACCCGGCGCGACGTTCGTGATCTGGCGCTGCTGCTGGTCGTTGCCGACCGACACCACGTTCGAGCGACCGCCGTCGTTCGAATTCGCGCCGATTGCCACCGAGTTCGA
>NZ_LDVA01000309.1:0-6425 GCF_050768715.1 Burkholderia sp. ZZQ-2
CGACGGCGACGAGGCGGCGGCGTTCGACCTGCCGGCCGGGCGCCGCGCCTATGTGCACGTGGTGCGCGGTGACGTCGCGGTGAACGGCCGCGCGCTGGCCGCGGGTGACGGCGCGCGGATCGGCGGCGTGGACGCGGTGGCGTTCGCACGCGGCCGGGCGGCCGAGGTGCTGCTGTTCGACGTCGCCTGAAACGCAAAAGGGGACGCAGGGCGGTGCCCGCGTCCCCTTCGAGGATGCCGCTCCGCGGAGCGGCCCCGCCGGCTTACTGCGCCGGTGCCGACGCGGCCTTGGCCGCGCGGTGCTGCTGCCAGCGCTCCTTCATCTTCTCGTGGCGCTGTTCCATCTTCGCGAACTGTTGCTTGAGCGCCGTGCTGACCGTGGTCTTCTGCTGGTCGTTTAGGCCGTTGTAGAACGCGAGCCACGCGGCGGACGTCTGCTCGCGCAGTTGCGCGTTCTGCTGCTCGGCCTGCTGGCGCGCGGCGTGCATCGCGCTGAGATCGAGGATCGGCTGGTTCTGCTGCGCCTTGAACTGCTCGCGCATCTGCTCGTGGCTCTTGCGCATCGCGTCATGGTTCTGCTTCATCGTGTTGACGGCGGCCTGCCACTGCTGTTCCTGCGATGCGTTGAGCTTCAGCTGGTCGTGCAGTTTCATGATCACGCCGAACGGGCCGCCGTCGTGCCCGCCGTGCATCTGGTGGGCGCCGGGGCCGCCCGGAGGCGGCATGTCGCCGGGTTGCGCGGCGTGCGCGGTGCCGAATGCGAGAGCGAGCACGGTGGCGGCCGCGATGGCCACGCGGGAAGTCTTCTTATACATTTCAGAAACTCCTTGTATCCAAAGGGTCCGGCGATGCGGTGCCGGGAAAGCCGTGTACCGCATCCGGTAAGACGCAGGTTAGCGAGGCAGGCCCCGGCCGATGTTACGTGGCGCGGTGGCCGGGTTACCGCGCATTACAGTTCCCTTGCGCGGTAACCCGCAGTAACCCTTTCGTCCCTTTGTTTCGTTCTTCGACTCCGCCCTCGCGCGGTAAACTTCGAGCCATGACTACCCAGATCCTCATCGTCGACGACGACCAAGAACTCCGAGACCTGCTGCGCGACTATCTTGTGCGCCAGGGGATGGAAGTGTCCGTGCTGCACGACGCGGCGACGCTCGAGAAACGCCTCGAGCGCGAGCGGCCCGACCTGATCGTGCTGGACCTGATGATGCCGGGCGTCGACGGCCTGACCGCGCTGCGCCAGTTGCGCGCGGCCGGCGACGACATCCCCGTGATCATGCTGACCGCGCGGGCGGACGACGTCGACCGCATCGTCGGGCTCGAGCTCGGCGCGGACGATTACCTCGGCAAGCCGTTCAACCCGCGCGAGCTGCTCGCGCGCGTGCAGGCCGTGCTGCGCCGCCGCCGCGCGACGCCGTCGGCGGCGGCGCCCGAGCAGCGTGAGCCGTTCGGATTCGGCCGCTTCGTGCTCGACTTCCAGGCGCGTACGCTGTCGGTCGACGGCAAGCCGGCCACGCTGTCGAGCAGCGAATTCGCGCTGCTGAAGATCTTCGTGAACCATGCGCTGCGCACGCTCACGCGCGAGCGGCTGCTCGAGCTGCTGCACGGGCCCGAGTACGACGGCACCGACCGCGGCATCGACGTCCAGGTGTGGCGCCTGCGCCGCATTCTCGAAACGGATCCGTCGACGCCGCGCTTCATCCAGACGGTGCGCGGGCGCGGCTACGTGTTCGTGCCCGACGGCGAGGCCCATGCGCAAACCCATTGATTCACTGTTCGGGCGGCTGGCGCTGCTCGTCGTGGGTGTCCTGCTCCTGTCGCACTTCGCGTGGTTTTTCGCGATGCGGCTCGAGCGCAGCCAGATGCAGACGCGCTACGCGGTCGAAGAGGCCGCGTTCCTGGTCGACGCGGTGCGCCAGCACGTCGAGCGCACGCCCGACCAGCCGTTGCCGTCGCGTGTGCGGCTCGTGGCGCCGGACAGCGCCGACGTGCCGAACGGCGATCCGTCGAGCCTGCCGGCGGCGCTCAGGCGGTTCCGCGACGACGTGAGCGAGCGGATGCCGCCCGGCACGCGCGTCGAGCTCGGCGCACCCGGCCATCCGCCGGTGCTGTGGGTGAAGGAGCCGACCGACCGCAACTGGATCGTGGTGCCGGTGCAGCCGCTGCGGCCGCCGCGCTCCCTCGACCGGATGCTGCTGTGGCTCGGCACGATCTTCTCGGCCGGCGTGATTGCCGCGCTGTTCGCGGCCTGGCAGCTGCAGCAGCCGTTGCGTTCGCTTGCGCGCGCGGTCGCGCGCTTCGGCCGCGGCCAGCCGGTGCCGCCGTTGCGCGAGCGCGGCCCGCGTGAGCTGCGCCAGCTCACGCACGGCTTCAACCAGATGGTGGAACAGGTGTCGCAGGCCGAGAGCGACCGTGCGGTGATGCTGGCGGGCGTGGCGCACGACCTGCGCACGCCGCTTGCGCGGATGCGGCTGCGGGCGGAAATGATGGACGACGTCCGGCTGCGCGACGGCGTCGTGCGCGACGTCGATTCGATGTCGCACATCGTCGACCAGTTTCTGGTGTTTGCCCACGGCGGGTCCGATCGCAGCGAGCCGGTGCCGGTCGATCAGGCGTGCGAGCGGATCGCACGCAGCTATCGCGCGGTCGCGCCGAACGCGCCGACGGTCCAGACCCGGCTCGACGCCGATCCGGGCTTCCGCCTGCCGACGGCGACGCTCGACCGGATCCTGTCGAACCTGCTGGACAACGCGCATGCGTACGGTGCGCCGCCCGTGCTCGTCGAGACGGCACGCACGCCGGCCGGCTATGTGCTGTCGGTCAGCGACAGCGGCGGCGGGATCGCCCCGCGCGATCTCGCGGCGGCGACACGGCCGTTCGTGCGGCTCGATCCCGCACGCGGCGGGAACGGCCACAGCGGGCTCGGGCTCGCGATCGTCGAGCGGCTCGTACTCAGGCTGGGCGGGGCGTGCGACATCGGCAACCGCCCCGAAGGCGGCCTGCGTGTCGCGATGACGTTCCCGTTCGAGGCCGTGCCGAAGGACGAACCCCACGCACAGGCCGCATGAGCGGCTGCGGCGCCGGCCCGGCCGGGCTGGCGCCGCGTGGCATCATTCGCCGAACAGCGTACCGAGCGTCTCGGCCGCGTTGCTGTCGATGGTGTTGTAGGTCACGCTGGTGGCCTCGAAGATGTAGACGGTCGTATACCGGCCGAGGCGCTCCAGGATTTCTTCCTGCAGCGATTCAGGCACGACGTTCATGTTGAGGTACCATGCCGTCGACGACAGCCGCGTCTGGAACGACCCGTATTCCTGCATCAATTCGTAGAACGCGTCGGCATCCTGATCGCGGCAGACGATCACCAAGTTTCCTGCCATTCCCTTTCCTCCCGCTCGTCGATCGATCCCTAGGGCCTGCGGACACCGGGAACGCGCATGCGTTGCCATCGGTACGGCCGCAACCGACCCCAGGGGCCAGCCCCGATCATACCCGCTTAGTCGTATCGGGCTGATGACGCCCGACATGGTTTGCGCGTGCGTGCGGCGGGCGGGTTCCCGGCCGGGCCGGATCACGGCATAATTCGGGCCTGCGTGCCGGCCGAAGGAGTGTGGCCGGGCTGCTTGTACCGCGCACCCGTCATTCGCCCGCGCGCCAGGCACGATCCGTGCGCCGCCTGCGCCGTTCCCGGACGGTTGTACCTGAAATACAGGTTGGTGTAGTGTCGTGCCGTCGCGGGCCGGCACGTCCGGCGCGCGGCAGCGCGTGCACGCACGGCGCACCGCGCTCGCGCGCGATCGTCAGTCAATCGAATTACCGCACCCGTGCGCTTTGCCATGAATCAACATCGACTGCCGGCTTCGTTCGGCCTTACCGGGGAGGGCGCCTGATGAACGTCGGATTCTTCAATCCGAACCGGACCGCCAACGCGTCCGCATGGCGTGTTCTGCCGAACCGGTGGGATTTCATCGCGTTTCCGCTGATCATCTGCCTGATCGCGATGGCGGTCGTCGGTTTCCACGAAACGATGGCGCCGATCGGCACCCTGCAGACGCAGAAGATCTCGCTCGACCCGTCGAACCTGCCCGAATACGCGCTGCGCACCACGCTGCGGATGCTCGCCGCGATGGTCGCGTCGCTCGCGTTCACGCTCGTCTACGGCACGCTCGCGGCCAAGAGCCGTCGTGCCGGCATGGTGCTGATCCCGATCCTCGACATCCTGCAGTCGGTGCCGGTGCTCGGCTTCATCTCGTTCACCGTCACGTTCTTCCTTGCGCTGTTCCCGAGCCGCGTGCTCGGCGCCGAGCTCGCGGCGATCTTCGCGATCTTCACGAGCCAGGCGTGGAACATGACGTTCAGCTTCTACCAGTCGCTGCGCACGGTGCCGCGCGACCTCGACGAAGTGTCGCGAGGCTTCCACCTGACGTCCTGGCAGCGCTTCTGGAAGCTCGAAGTGCCGTTCTCGATGCCCGGCCTGATCTGGAACATGATGATGTCGATGTCGGGCGGCTGGTTCTTCGTCGTCGCGTCGGAGGCGATCACCGTCGGCAACCAGACCATCACGCTGCCGGGCATCGGCGCTTACCTCGCGCAGGCGATCTCCGACAAGAACTTCGGTGCGATCGGCTGGGTGATCCTCACGATGACCGTCGTGATCCTCGCGTACGACCAGTTCCTGTTCCGCCCGCTGATCGCGTGGGCCGACAAGTTCCGGATGGAAAACACCGCGTCGGGCGACGCGCCGCAATCCTGGCTGCTCGACCTCGTCCGCCGCACGCGCCTGATTCATCAGCTGCTCGTGCCGGCCGGCTGGTTCTTCGCGAAGGCCGCGCGGATTCCGCTGCGCCTGCCGCTGTCGGGCGCGATGCGCTTCACGCTGCCGAAAGTCGAGAAGAAGGCGTCGCGCACGGTCGACATCGCATGGGCCGCGCTCGTGCTGCTCGGCACGGCCTATATCGTGTGGCGCGTCATCAGCTTCGTGTCGACCGGCGTGACGATGGCCGAGGTCGGCCATGTGGTCATGCTCGGGCTCATCACGCTGCTGCGCGTGGTCGTGCTGATCGCGATCGCATCGGTCATCTGGGTGCCGATCGGCGTGTGGATCGGGCTGCGCCCGCGGCTCGCCGAGAAGCTGCAGCCGCTCGCGCAGTTCCTCGCCGCGTTCCCGGCGAACCTGCTGTTCCCGGTGTTCGTGATCGTGATCGCGCGCTTCCACCTGAACGCCGATATCTGGCTGTCGCCGCTGATCGTGCTCGGCACGCAGTGGTATATCCTGTTCAACGTGATCGCCGGTGCGACGTCCTACCCGAACGACTATCGCGAAGCGGCGACGAACTTCCGCATCCGCGGCTGGCAGTGGTGGCGGCAGGCGATCCTGCCCGGCATCTTCCCGTACTACGTGACCGGCGCGATCACCGCATCGGGCGGCGCGTGGAACGCGAGCATCGTGTCGGAAGCCGTGCAGTGGGGCAATACCAGGATCGAGGCGCACGGCCTCGGTGCCTATATCGCGCAGACCACCGCCGCCGGCGACTTTCCGAAGATCATCCTGGGCATCGCCGTGATGTCCCTGTTCGTTACCCTGTTCAACCGCCTGCTGTGGCGTCCGCTGTATGCCTTCGCCGAAGCGAAGCTGCGGCTCGACTGAGACCGATTGAGAGCGAAACGCGATGCACAATCCGAATGCTGTAAACGCCCCCGTCCAGACGAACCAGCCGCCGCGCCTCGGTGAGGAAATCCTGCGCGTCGACCACGTCTGTCGCGGCTTCAACAAGACGCAGGGCGAACTGCTCGTGCTCGACGATGCGAACCTGTCGCTGCGCGAAGGCGAGATCGTCGGCCTGCTCGGCCGTTCCGGCTCGGGCAAGTCGACGCTGCTGCGCATCATCGCCGGGCTGATCGAGCCGACCGGCGGCGAGGTGACCTATCTCGGCAAGCCGCTGCGCGGCCCGGCCGAAGGCGTCGCGATGGTGTTCCAGACCTTCGCGCTGTTCCCGTGGCTCACCGTGCTGCAGAACGTGGAAGCCGGGCTGGAAGCGCTCGGCGTCGGCGCGCGCGAGCGGCGCGAGCGTGCGCTTGCCGCGATCGACCTGATCGGTCTCGACGGTTTCGAGAACGCGTACCCGCGCGAGCTGTCGGGCGGCATGCGCCAGCGCGTGGGCTTTGCGCGCGCGCTCGTCGTCGACCCGACGATCCTGCTGATGGACGAACCGTTCTCCGCGCTCGACGTGCTGACCGCCGAGACGCTGCGTACCGACCTGCTCGACCTGTGGACGCAAGGCCGCATGCCGATCAAGTCGGTGCTGATCGTCACGCACAACATCGAGGAAGCCGTGTTCATGTGCGACCGGATCCTCGTGCTGTCGTCGAACCCGGGCCGCGTGATCGCCGAGATCAAGGTGCCGTTCAAGCATCCGCGCAACCGGCTCGAC
>NZ_LDVA01000310.1:0-32110 GCF_050768715.1 Burkholderia sp. ZZQ-2
GCCCTCGCCCCGCACTTCGCGCGACGCATCGCGGCCGAGGTCCGGCCGGCGGCCGGCGCGCAGGTGCGCACGACGCTCGATGCGCCGCTGCAGCGCTTCGCGCGCGACACACTGATGCGCGCGCTGACCGAACTCAACGCGCCCGCGCACCGGCGCAACGTGCAGGACGGCGCGGTCGTCGTGATCGACAACGCGACCGGCGAGATTCGTGCATGGGTCGGTTCGTCCGGCGCGCTGTCGAGCGCGCGCGACGTCGATGCCGTGCTCGCGCCGCGCCAGGCCGGCTCGACGCTCAAGCCGTTCCTGTACGCGCAGGCGATCGACGAGAAACGGCTGACGGCCGCGTCGCTGCTCGACGACGCGCCGATCAACCTCGCCGCCGGCGGCGGCCTGTACATCCCGCAGAACTACGACAAGGATTTCAAGGGCTGGGTGAGCGTGCGCAGCGCGCTCGGCGGCTCGTTGAACGTGCCGGCCGTGCGCACGCTCGTGCTCGTCACGCCGCACCGCTTCGCGCGCACGCTGACCGCGCTCGGCCTGCCGCTCGCGCAGGAAGGCGACTACTACGGCTTCAGCCTCGCGCTCGGCAGTGCGGACGTCACGCTGCTGTCGCTGACCAACGCGTACCGCGCGCTCGCGAACGGCGGCGTCGCCCGCCAGGTCGTCGACCGGCCGGCGCCGGCACCGGCATCCGGCGCATCGGCAGCCTCGCCCGCCCGCGCGGCCGACGGCACGCGCGTGTTCAGCGAGGCAGCCAGCTTCGTCGTGACCGACATCCTCTCAGACAACAACGCGCGCGTGCGCACGTTCGGCTTCGACAATCCGCTCGCGACGCGCTTCTTCTCGGCGGTCAAGACCGGCACGAGCAAGGACATGCGCGACAACTGGACCGTCGGTTTCACGTCGCGCTATACGGTCGGCGTGTGGGTCGGCAATGCGGACGGCTCGCCGATGTGGGACGTGTCGGGTGTCACGGGCGCGTCGCCGGTGTGGTCGGCCGTCGTCGGCTACCTGCACCGCGACGTGCCGAGCCGCGCGCCGCGCGCGCCGGCCGGCGTCGAGACGCGCCGCATCACCTTCGAGCGCGACATCGAACCGTCACGCAACGAATGGTTCGTCGCGGGCACGGCGGTCGACACGATCCGGCTCGCCGCCCCCGTCACGCCGGGCAAGGACGGCGCGCGCGCGCCGCTGACGATCGGCACGCCGACCGACGGCACGATCTTCGCGATCGACCCGGACATTCCGCCGAAGAATCAGCGGATCTGGTTCGAGCGCTCGGCCGGACACGCCGCGAAGTTCGCGTGGCGGCTCGACGACAAGGTGATCGGGCATGCCGACCGCATCGCGTGGATGCCGTGGCCGGGCCGGCACCGGCTCGAACTCGTCGATGCGCGCGGCAATGTTGCCGACGCGATCGGCTTCGAGGTGCGCGGCGCGTTCGCGAAGGCGGCCGCGCGCAAGCCCTGAATGCGCGCTTCGGTCGGACGTTTCGACCTGACGCTCCGGCCTTACTCGCCGGCCGCGTTTGCCTTTGCCGGCTGCGGCTGCGGCTGCGGCTGCGACTGCGACTGCGACTGCGGCTGGGACTGCGCGGAGAAATCGAGTGCCGGCGCGGTTGAAACCGCCGCTTCGTTCGCGACGCTGAAATTCGGGCGCGGCTGGTAGCCGAAGATCTTCGCGATCACGACGCCCGGGAACTGGCGGATCTGCACGTTGTAGTGCTGCACCGTCTTGATGTAGCGGCCGCGCGCGACCGCAATGCGGTTTTCCGTGCCTTCGAGCTGGGTCTGCAGGTCGCGAAACGCTTCGTTCGCCTTCAGCTCCGGATAGCGCTCGGACACCACCATCAGCCGGCTCAGCGCCCCGGACAGCTCGCCCTGCCGCTGGTCGAACGCCGCGAGCGCGGCCGGGTCCTTCGCCATCTCCGGCGTCATCTGCACGCTGCCCACGCGCGCACGGGCCGATGCCACCTCGGTCAGCACGCGCGCCTCGTGCGACGCGTAGCCCTTCACCGACGCGGCGAGATTCGGCACGAGGTCCGCGCGGCGCTGATACTGGTTCAGCACTTCGGACCATGCGGCATTGATGTCCTCGTCGGACGACTGGATCGCGTTGTAGCCGCACCCCGCGAGCGGGGCCAGCACGCAGCACACGAGCAGGATTCGAAACCATTTCATCATGGGTTGTTTCCGGTTGAACGCTCCGGGTGGAGCGGCAGGTGAAAGGAATCAGGCGCGCAGGCAGGCTGCGCGCGGACGCTACCAGCGGCCCGATGCGCCGCCACCGCCGCTCGACCCGCCGCCGCCGCGGAACGAATCGGAACCCGATTGCGACCGGGAGCCGGACGAGGATGACGACGAAGACGAGCCGCTGCCCGTCAGCTTCGCCCAGATCACGGCGAGTACGCACAGCACGCCGAAGATGCCGGACAGCACTTCCCCGACCGAATAGTCCATTTCGCGCCCGATCGCGACGATCATGAACAGCGTCCCGCCCACGATCGCGGTGATTTTGCGCACGCGCGCCGACAGGTACAGGTTGATGCCGAGCAGGCACGGCCCGACACCGGCGGCCGCCGGAACAAACGCCGCGGCGCCCAGCATGGCTTCGAGATTGCCGTTGAAGATCGCGCCGACCGGCAGCATCACGACCGGCACGACGGCCGCCACGAGCCAGGCGGCCAGGAGCGCCACCCGGCGGCGCAGCTTGCGCCACTGCGCGACCACGCCGAGCACGACGTTGGCAACCCCGAGCAGGAACCAGAACCGCACGCCGCCCGTGTTCGGGCGTTTCCGCTCGGGCAGGCCGTTCGACTGGTATTTTTCGCCGCCGGCTCGCGCGTCGCGGGGCGGCGGGTTCGCGGCATCCGTCGCGGTCGCCGCGGCCGTTTCGTATGCTTCGTCGCGCCCGTCGAACGCCGTGGCGGGTGCAGGCTGCTCCGGCGCGGCGACGTCGGCCGGCATCATTTCGTGCGTCAGCGCGTCCAGCGCATCGCTGATGCCGGCTTCAATGCGGTTCTCGCGGAATGCCGGCACGATCCGCTCGCGAATGATCCGGCCCGCGACGATGTCCGGAATCGTGCCTTCGAGCCCGTAGCCGACTTCGATCCGCACGGTATGGTCGTTGAGCGCGGCGACGAGCAGCAGGCCGTTGTTGACCTTGGCCTTGCCGAGTTTCCATTGGTCGAACACGGTGGTCGCAAACTGTTCGATCGTCGATTGTCCGGTCGACCCGACCAGCAGGATCGCGACCTGTACGCCGAGCCGTTGTTCGAGCGCGGCGAGGCGGTCGGTCAGCTCGGAGGCGCAGGCCGCGCTCAGCACGCCCGTCGTGTCCGTCACGCGGCCTTTCAACGGCGGTGCGGCTTCCGGCTTCGGGGCAACCGGATAGGCTGCGGCGGCGGCCACGTGTGTGCAGGCCGACCGGGCCGGGGTGGCAAGCGTGGCGGCCATGGACGCCGCGACGGCAACGCTGCCATCTTCGGCCGGCGCCGCGATGGCCGTGCCGCCGAACAGCAAGATCGCGCCCGCGAGCAAGGCAGCGGCCTTCCGGAAGCCGGACCTGCCGGTCACGCCCTTGGTGCCGCGTGGGTGCCGAATGCCGGTTCGGGCCGTGCCTGCCCGCGATGCCGGATCGCCTTCGCCGCCCGGCGCGCACGGCCGGCCCGTCTGTCGTTTCGAATTCATGTCGGAAACGGCGCGCCGGCTCCATCGGGAACGGCACGTTCTCTCGTCGTTTTTAATCGTCCCGCAGCATAACCAATTGTGAAAGGAACTGAAAGGTTTCCGGCCGACTTCCGGATCTCGTCATTTCAGCGTGCCGCTGCACGACGCGCTCGTCGTCCGGCCGCGTCCGGCCGCAGGCCGGCCAGACGACCGAAACGGGCAAGCAGCGCCCCGCTTCGGGACATAGAATGTGAACGGTGCCGCACCGTCGGCGCCTGCCGGTTGCCCCACTCTCCTCAAGGCCAGCGACCATGAACCTGCACCCCAGGCGTTTCATCCGCCCCGCGCTGGGCACGCTCTGCCTCGCCACCCTCGCAGCGCTTCAGGCGTGCAACGGCGATGCCTGCTTCGGCGTGGATGTCTGCTTCAACAACAACAACACGCAAACCGTCGCGCTGTCGGGCACGGCCGCGACGGGCGACGCGCTCGCGAGCGCGCAGGTGACGGTCAGCTGCGTGACGGGCTCGGCGACGACGCTGACGGACGGCGGCGGCAACTACCGCGTGACGGTCAATGCCGCGCTGCCGTGCGTCGTCACCGTGACGTCGGGCGGCACGAGCCTGCATTCGCTCGCGTACGCGGGCGGCACGTTCAATACGACGCCCGAGACCGAGCTGATGCTGGCCTATCTCGCCGCCCAGCTCGGCACGAACACCGCCGCATTGATCGGCAATTTCCAGGGCAATCCGCGCTACCAGCAGGCGATGAACAGCGCGAACACCGTACAGGCCGCGCAATCGGCCGTGGTGACGAACCTGCAGCAGCGCTATTCGGTCACGCTCACGGCGCCGGCGTTCCTGACCACGTCGTTCACGGTCGGGCAACCGGGTGTCGACAGCGATCTCGTCGCGCTCGCGAAAGCCGGCGCGATCGACGCGAACGGGATGCCGGATCCGGCGGCGGTTACGCTGCTCACGCAGGCCGGCGCGACGCATCCGCTTTGACAAGCGGCCGGCGGCGGGAAAAACGTCGCCCGTTATTGCCTGGTATCGCGCGTCAGGCGCGCGCTTCGGGCGCGTCGTCGGCCAGCAGCGCCCACCGTTCGTGGTCGCGCCATTCGCCGTCGATACGCAGATAGCGCGGAGAAAACCCCTCTTTCGTGAAGCCGAGCCGCCGAACCAGCGCAATCGACGCATGGTTGCCCGGCTGGATGTTCGCTTCGAGCCGATGCAGCCCAAATTCGCCGAACGCGACACCGATCGCCGCGCGCATGGCGTCGGTCATCAGCCCCTTGCGGCTGAACGCCACCATCCCGTAGTACCCGAGATACGCGCTCTGGAACACGCCGCCGACGATCTCGTTGAGGTTCACCACGCCGACCACCGCCCCGGACGTGCGCTCGCGCGCGACGAAGCCGACGTTCGGCCCCGTCAGGCAGCGGCCGAACCACTGGTCGAATCCCGCCTGGTCGGTGAACGAGTCGACCCACGGCAGATGATGGTTCCGGCTCGCGCGATTGGCGGCGATCAGGTCGGCGGCGTCGGTTCGGGCGACGCGGTTCAGCAGAATCGGGTTCATGGGGCGGTCGACAGGCGGCATTTACGCGGCCTCCCCACGCCCGCACGCGACGGGCGCGGCCTCGGCCTGCTGCTGCGACAGGTACCGCAGCAGCTTGGTGACCATCCACACGACGATGCAGGACAGCGCGACGAAGAAGACCGCGAGCGGCGTCAGGACATGGATCGACACGAAACCGGCCAGCCCCATCATCGCGGACGACACGAGCAGCAGCGCGCATCCGAGGATCGCGCTCGTCAGGCCGGCGATATGCGGAAACAGCGAATTGCCCTTGGCCATCAGCGTCGGGTACATCGCGCCCGCGCAGAAACCCATCACGAGCACCGGCGTCGCGAGCGTCCACACGCGCAGCCCGACGGTCAGCGCCAGCACCAGCATCGCGACCGACGCCCCCGCCATCACGCGCGCGCCGATACGCAGCCGTTGCTCGGCACTCGGCAGCCCGCGCCCGTGAATGCGGTTCGACAGCCCGCCGAGGAAATACATGAGCCCGATGCCGAGCGCGAGATAGCCGAAGAAGGTCGGCGGCTTGTGCAGCGTGGTCTGCACCATGAACGGCCCGACGATGTTGAACACCAGCAGGATGCTGTAGCACAGCCCCTGTGCGAGGAAGCAGCTCTGGAACACCGGGCTCGCCAGCACCTTGCCCGCGTTCGTCATCAGTGTGCGCGGCTCGAGATGCACCGGCTTCGGCAAGGTTTCGCGGTATCGCCACAGCAGCGCCCACATCACGAGCGAGTACACCAGCAGGAACACGAGGCAGGCGCGCCAGCCGAACCATTCCTGCAGGTGCGCGCCGATCACCGGCGCGATGATCGGCGCGAGCCCCCACGCGATCGACATGTACGTGAACGCGTGCATCAGCGCCTGGCCTGAGAACGAATCGGTGATGATCGCCTTCGCGAGCAGGTTGGTGGTCGCGATCCCGAAACCCTGCAGGCAGCGCGCCAGCACGAACGTCTCCAGGTTCTGCGCGCCGAGCGACAGCAGACAGCCGATTGTGTAGATCACGAGCCCGAACGCCAGCACGCGCTTGCGCCCGTATGCGTCGGCGACCGGCCCGAAGATGAGCTGGCCGAGCGCGTAGGCGGCCATGTAGCCGGACACGCTCGACTGGATCGCCTGCGGCGTGGTCGCGAACGACCGTGCCATGTCGGGCAGCGCAGGCACGTAGATGTCGATTGCGAGCTGGCCCGCGGACGCGAACAGGCAGATCAGGAACAACAGGAAACGCGGCGAGTTCGACTCGCGCGCGGGAGTGAGCGTGGCGTTCATGACGACTGGGGAGGATGTCGGACAGCGGTGACGCGGTCGTGCGATGTTCGAACCGCGAACACCCGTGCGTCATGTCGAATGCCGTATTGTGCCTGTTGTCGCGTCATGCCGCCGGATTCCCCTGGCACGGACGAGGTTGAATGCCGATTGCGGCATACCCGGAAATCCGCTACGGGCATTGCAGCAGACGCTTCGGGCCGCTTCGGCCGCTTGAATCCTGACTTGGGCCGGTACCTCGAGCGTCCCTGGCGATACCGGTCGCGCGTGGCCCGGAGCTCAAGACCTGATGCTGTTCCAGCCACTTGCCTTCCACACCGCAACCGCCGGCACGCACCGGCGGTTTTGCATTACCGAATGTCGATCAGCACCGCATCCGGTCAATACTGCGCCTGATCCGTCGGATTCCTGAACAGCTGCTTCATCTCCGCCGACAGCGGATAGTTGAGGCTCACGCCCTTCGGCGGGATCGGCTGCGTGAACCATTGGTCGTAGAGCTTCTCGGCCGCGCCCGACGTCTGCATCTTCGCAATCACGCCGTCGACCACGCGCTTGAACGCCGGATCGTCCCTGCGCATCATGCACGCGTAATTCTCGTGAACCAGCGGCGTGCCCGTCACCGTATACGCGCCCGGGTTGCGATCCTTTGCGATCTCGCCGTACAGCAACGGCTCGTCCATCACGAACGCCACCGCGCGCCCGGTCGTGACGTTCATGAACGCTTCGGCGTGATCCTTGGCGCTGATGATCGTCATGTTCATCGCCTTCTCTTCGTTGAGCTTGCGCAGCAGGCGCTCGTCCGACGTGCCGGCCGTCGTCGCGACCGTCTTGCCGGCCAGG
The DNA here is from genome assembly GCF_050768715.1 of Burkholderia sp. ZZQ-2. Classification (NCBI taxonomy): domain Bacteria; kingdom Pseudomonadati; phylum Pseudomonadota; class Betaproteobacteria; order Burkholderiales; family Burkholderiaceae; genus Burkholderia; species Burkholderia sp. ZZQ-2. The sequence goes on from NZ_LDVA01000310.1 coordinate 7,359, forward strand.
TCCGCGAAATCCTTCACGCCCGAATCCTTGCGCGTGCTGAAGCGGATGCCATAAAGAAAGATGCTGTTCGAGAACGCGGCCTGCTTCTGCCGTTCGAGCGTGTTCGTCGTCGATCCGCATTCGAAATCGATCGTCCCGTTCTGCAGCAGCGGAATCCGGTTCTGCGACGTGATCGGGATCTCCTTCACCGAGAGGTTCGGCAGGTTCAATTCCGTCTTCAGCTGGTCGACGATGCGCGATGCGATGTCGCGCGAATAGCCGATGTTCTTCTGCTGGTTGTCCGAATACGAGAACGGCACTGACGATTCGCGAATGCCGAGCGACACGACGCCCGTGTCCTTGATCTTCTTCAGCGTGCCGGTGAGGGCCTGCGCGTGCGCGGTACCCGCCAGCGCACAGGACAGCGCGACGGCCAGCCAGCATAAGCGGCGATCCATGCTTTTCTCCTGACGAAACGTTGATCGAATCGCGATCCTACGCCCGACAAAATTCGCGTCGCATCAGGGAAAGCGTAAGCAACCTTCCACCGTGGCCGTGCATTGAAAGACGTTTGCCGTGCCGCGCAAACCGGCCCCCACCGCACATTTCGCCCGACCGGCCGCACGCGGGCTCGCCCCGCCTTCTGTGCCATACGTTCCAAACACGTGTTCGTGCTGCGGCGCAGCAACGTAATCGTTTGCGCCAGCCCCGGTTTTTCTCGTGAAACGCACTCAAGAAGCCGCCGCGCCAGCCGTTACCCAGTGCATGGCGCGTCGCAGCAAGCTTGCCGCGGCCGCCAGACAAAAACGACAAGGTCCGGGTCAGCCGGACCAGCGCCACCGCCGGCACGACGGTTATCTACGAGGATCGAGTTTCAACATGAGAACCAAGCGTTTCAATCTTGCGCTGGCGCGCTCCGCACATGCGCGCATGCTCGCCGGCATGCTGTCCGCCGCCGCCCTCCTGCCCCTCGCCGGTTGCGGCGGCGGAGGCGGCGGCGACGGCAGCAACCCGTCTTCTTCCAACGCGGCGCCGGCACCGGCACCTGCCCCCACCCCGACGCCCGCTCCCGGCACTCCGACGACCCCGCCCGCCTCGGCCGGCAACAATGCATGCGCGACGCAGCAGGCCGCCGTGCAGATGGCGGCGCAGGCCGCGCCGGCAGAAGCGCCGATCGATCACCTGATCGTCAAGCTGAAGACGCTGACGGCCACGCGTGCGATGGCGGCCATCGACAACGGGACGCGGCTCGACGCGGTCATCCAGCGCTCGATGACGCGCTGGACGGCACCGGTCGCCGGCAGTGCACGCGCCTATGCGAGCACGGTCGGGCAAGCCCCGGTGAACGTGCAGGTCGAACGGACGATCTCGAACGGCGCGGCCGTGCTGTCGCTCGGCCAGCGCATGGCAGCCACCGACGCAGCCGCGCTCGCGCAGGCATTCGCGGCCGATTCGGACGTCGACTACGCGGAGCCGGATCACCCGATGCAGATCCGCGACACGCCGAGCGATCCGCTCTACAACCAGCAGTGGTACCTGTCCGACCCGACCGCCGGCATCGACCTGCCGCCCGCATGGAACGTGACCAAGGGTTCGCCGACCGTCGTCACGGCCGTGCTCGACACCGGCTACCGGCCGCATGCCGACCTCATGGGCAACGTGCTGTCCGGATACAGCTTCATCAGCAACGTCAATACCAGCAACAACGGCCTGACGCGCAACCCCGACGCAACCGATCCGGGCGACTGGGTCACGCAACAGGAACTCGACAACGCAAACGGCCCGTACTATCACTGCGCGAGCCAGCCGAGCGACAGCAGCTGGCACGGCACGCGCGTGATGGGCGTGATCGGCGCGACCGCCAACAACGGCACCGGCATCGCCGGCGTGTCATGGCTCAGCCAGATCCTGCCGGTGCGCGTGCTCGGCAAGTGCGGCGGCGTGACGAGCGACATCGCCGACGGGATGCGCTGGGCAGCCGGCATCCCGGTGAACGGCGTGCCGACGAACCCGCGCCCCGCGAAGGTCATCAACCTGAGCCTCGGCGGTGTCGGCGCGTGCAGCACGACGTTCCAGCAGGCCATCGACGACGTGACCGCGAAGGGTGTGACCGTTGTCGTCGCAGCCGGCAACGACGGCTTGTCGACCGGGCTCGACCAGCCTGCGAACTGCCGCGGCGTGATCAGCGTCGGCGCCACCGATGCGACCGGCCGCCGTGCGTCGTTCAGCAACTTCGGCGCCGATGTCTCGCTGAGCGCGCCGGGCGTCAACATCCTGTCGACGTCGAACACCGGCACCACGACGCCGGGCTCGGACACCTACGGCCTCGCGAACGGCACCAGCCTTGCGACGCCGCAGGTGTCGGGCGTCGCCGCGCTGATGCTGTCGGTGAACGGCACCCTCACGCCCGCGCAGATCCAGCAGAAGCTGCAAGGCGGTGCGCGCACGACCAAGCTCGCGGCCGGCACGTCGTGCACCGCGATGCCGGCAGGCTCGGGCATTGTCGACGCAGGGGCCGCCATCGCGGCAGCCGGCCAGTAACCCGCCCCTGCTTCCACGCGGCCGCGCGCATGCCGATCACGCATGCGCGCGGCCGTTTCATTCGCGGCAATCCGGGGCTGCGCCACGCACACATCACCCCGATCATGTTTCCCGAAATAACGACCGACAAAAGGGTTGACGCTTCGCACAGCGACCCATTACCATCGCTCCCGTCTAATTACATGGAGTGTTCTGTGAACACCGATGCGAGTTGTAGTTGGTGCCTGACCAACTTGACTGCTGCCTGAGGAAAACGCGCAGAGCCTCGTCTTCTGCCGCATCCCGGGAAGCAGGATGCGGCGCCCTTCCGGCCTGATCGGCCAGATCTCCCGCCGAATTTTCGATGTTGTCGAACGCACGCGCCGCGCCGTCGCGCGCGTGCGTTCGTGTTGCGCGCAGCGTCAGCCGCGCGCGCCTTCCGTTCGCGTGCCGTCCGGCCGCGCGCCTTCGTGCGCGCGTCGCCTTCGATCGCCCGCGCCGATTACCCGCAACCGACAGGAGTGCAGATGAACTCGGACGACAGTAGTCGATTACCGCTCGCCGGTGCGACGCCGCGCATCGCCCCTCCGGCCGCACCGCACGCGCCGGCGAGCGTTCCCGCCATCACCGATCCACAGCCGATCGCGCCTGACGCGACGCGGCGGGGAGCGCTCGTGCGTCGATAACGTCACGGTCGCTCCCCGCCCGCCGCCTCGTGCGCAAGGAGCGACTCATGACAACACGACACAACACCTCGCACAAGAAACAACGCGGCTTCATCAAGGCCGGCGCCGGCCCGCAGAACGAACCGCGCATCATGCGCGCCGCGCAGGAAGCGGCCCGTCCGCTCGAAGACACGCTGAAGTCGCTGAATACCAGCACGCGCGGCCTCACCTACGACCAGGCCGCCGGCCGCCTGCAGCACGACGGCCCGAACGAAATCGCGCACGACAAGCCGCCGCACTGGACCCGCCAGCTGCTGCTCTCGTTCCACAACCCGTTCGTCTACGTGCTGCTGGTGCTGGCCGCCATCAGCTTCTTCACCGACGTCTGGTTCGCCGCACCCGACGATCGCGACTACGTCGGCATGACGATCCTGCTGACGATGGTCACGATCAGCGCGCTGCTGCGCTTCGTGCAGGAATTCCGCTCGCTGCGCGCGGCCGAGAAGCTGAAGGCGATGGTCCGCACGACCGCGACCGTGCAGCGCGCGGTGACCGACACGTCCGAGCCGTCCCGCCGCGAGGTGCCGATGCGCGAAGTCGTGACCGGCGACATCGTGCACCTGTCGGCCGGCGACATGATCCCGGCGGACGTGCGCCTGCTCACGTCGCGCGACCTGTTCATCAGCCAGGCCGTGCTGACCGGCGAGGCGCTGCCGGTCGAGAAGTACGACACGCTCGGCGCGGTCGCGGGCAAATCCGCCGGCACGCGCGCGGCCGGTGCGGCGACCGATACGTCGGCATCGTTGCTCGATCTCGAGAACGTCTGCTTCATGGGCACCAACGTCGTCAGCGGCACGGCGACGGCCGTCGTCGTCGCGACCGGCGAGGACACCTACTTCGGCTCGCTCGCGCGCAACGTCGTGAGCCACAAGCGCATCGAGACGAGCTTCGACCGCGGCGTCGCGAGCGTGAGCTGGCTGCTGATCAAGTTCATGTTCGTGATGGTGCCGATCGTGTTCATGATCAACGGGCTGACCAAGGGCGACTGGCTGAGCGCGCTCACGTTCGCGCTCGCGGTGGCCGTGGGCCTCACGCCCGAGATGCTGCCGATGATCGTCAGCGCGAACCTTGCGCGCGGCGCGGTCGCGATGGCGCGCCGCAAGGTCGTCGTGAAACGCCTGAATTCGGTGCAGAACTTCGGCGCGATGGACGTGCTGTGCACCGACAAGACCGGCACGCTCACGCAGGACAAGATCATCCTCGAGCATCATCTCGACCTGTCGGGCCACAAGAACGAGGACATCCTGCGGCTCGGCTGGCTGAACAGCTTCCACCAGAGCGGGCAGAAGAACCTGATCGACATCGCGGTCGTCGCACGTGCCGACGAGATCGGCGAGCGCGTGAAGCCGCAGGGCTACAAGAAGATCGACGAACTGCCGTTCGACTTCGTCCGGCGCCGCCTGTCGGTCGTCGTCGAGGATACGCGCGGCACGCACCTGCTGATCTGCAAGGGCGCGGTCGAGGAGATGCTGGCCGTCTCCACGCACGTGCAGGATGAAGACGGCGTGCGTCCGCTCGACTTCGTCGCGCGCAAGCGGCTGCTCGAACAGGCGAGCGCGTACAACGAGGACGGCTTCCGCGTGCTCGTGCTCGCGACGCGCACGATCCCGCGCGGCGACGAGTGCCAGCAGTACCGCACCGCCGACGAACACGACCTCGTCGTGCGCGGCTTCCTGACCTTCCTCGACCCGCCGAAGGAATCGGCCGCACCGGCGCTCGCCGCGCTGCGCGAAAACGGTGTCGCCGTGAAGGTGCTGACGGGCGACAACCCGATCGTCACGATGAAGGTGTGCCGCCAGGTCGGCCTCGAACCCGGCAAGCCGATCCTCGGCACGGAGATCGAAGCGCTCGACGACGCGACGCTCGCGCAGGTCGTCGAACGCACGACCGTGTTCGCGAAGCTGACGCCGCTGCAGAAGGCACGCATCGTCAAGGCGCTGCAGGCGAACGGCCACACGGTCGGCTTCCTCGGCGACGGCATCAACGACGCCCCCGCGCTGCGCGACGCCGACGTCGGCATCTCGGTCGACAGCGGCGCCGACATCGCGAAGGAAACCGCCGACATCATCCTGCTCGAAAAGAGCCTGATGGTGCTCGAGGAAGGCGTGATCAAGGGCCGCGAGACGTTCGGCAACATCCTGAAGTACCTGAACATGACCGCGAGCTCGAACTTCGGCAACGTGTTCTCGGTGCTCGTCGCGAGCGCGTTCCTGCCGTGGGAGCCGATGCTCGCGACGCAGCTGCTCGTGCTGAACCTGATCTACGACACGTCGCAGATGCTGCTGCCGTGGGACAAGATGGACCCCGAGTTCCTGAAGAAGCCGCGCAAGTGGGAAGCCGGCAACATCAGCCGCTTCATGCTGTGGGTCGGGCCGACGTCGTCGGTGTTCGACATCACGACGTACATCCTGATGTGGACGGTATTCGGCGCGGGTGCGATGTATCACCTGAACGGCGGTGCGGGCGGCCAGATCGTGATGAACTCGGGCTGGTTCATCGAGAGCCTCGTGTCGCAGACGCTCGTCGTGCACCTGCTGCGCACGCAGAAGATCCCGTTCCTGCAGAGCACGGCCGCGCTGCCGGTGCTGCTGTCGACGTTCACCGCGATCGCGATCGGCTGCTGGCTGCCGTTCTCGCCGTTCGCGGAGTCGCTCGGCTTCATGCACCTGCCGGGCACCTTCTGGCTGTGGCTCGCCGCGACGATGGTCGGCTATATCCTGCTCGCGCAGATCGTCAAGACGATCTACGTGCGCCGCTACAAGCAGTGGTTCTGATGGTCCCGGCCTGAAGCCGGCCGGCCCGCGCGCTTCGTCGTGGGCCGGCCGGCTCGCCATGCACGACACAGGTGATGCAATGAAGAGAATGCTTCCGCTCGCAGCCGCGAGCGCCCTCCTCGCGCCGTTCGATGCCCTCGCCACCCATCCGCTCGTCAGCGACGACACGGGCACGCAGGGCAACGCGAACTGGCAGTTCGAGTTCAACGCCGAGGAAACCTCGAAACAGGAAGAAAACGGCCGCCACCAGCTGTGGAACGCGACACTCACGCGCGGGTTCGGCGAACGCGTCGATCTCTACGTGAACGTGCCTTACACGCATCTGCAAACGCGGACCGACGAGAACGGTGCGGGAATCGGCGATGTCGAGATCGGCATGAAATGGCGGTTCGTCGACCGCGGCCCGCTGTCGATCGCGCTGAAGCCGAAACTGACGACGCCGACCGGCAACGACCGGCGCGGGCTCGGCACCGGCCGCGCGGGTGCCGGCGCAACGCTGCTCGCACAGCTCGACGTCGCGCGGTTTTCGTTCCTCGCGAATGCGGGCATGACGTACCAGCCGAATCGCCAGGGCGACCTGACGTCGATCTGGGCCGTGTCGGGCGCGGCGATCTACAAGGCGACCGACAAGCTGCAGATCGTGGCCGACATCGGCACGTCGCGCAACACGGAGCGCGGCGCCGGCGCGAATCCCGCATTCGCGATCGCGGGCGCGATCTATTCGCCGAAGCCGTGGCTCGATCTCGACATCGGCTATCGGCGCGGGCTGAACGACCAGACCTACGATCATTCGGTGATGGGCGGCGTCACGGTGCGGTGGTGACACGCAGGTGTGCGGCATGGAACCGCATACCGAACCGCCAGACGACGGGCCGCTTCCAGCGGCCCGTTTTTCATTGCGTGTCGTTCGCGCCGAACAGTTGCGCGCACACGGCGCGCCCTTCGTCGGTCAGCGCAGCGCTGCCGGTGCCGTCTTCGTTCAGCGTCGTCGTACTCAGGCCCGCGGCGTCGAGCTGCGTCAGCACGCGGCGCAGCGTGCTCATCGGCAGTTGCGTGCGTTTCGCGATCTTCGGCAACGACCAGGTCTTGCCGGCCGGATCGCTCGCGGCGTCGTTCAGCGTTGCGAGCGTCGCGACGAGTGCGGGATCGAGCGGGGATTCGTCGGATTCTGAGGTCATCGGTTCGGTCCGTAGCAGACAGGTATTCGTTCGCGCATTCAGCGCCGATTGCGGAGACTATATCGCTTCGCCGGTCAGGCGTCCTTGATCGCGGCACGCATGAACGACACGAAGCGCGTGGTCACGGGATCGTCGCGATCCGACCGCCACGCCAGCCCGACGCGCCACTTTGCGTCCCGGCCATCGAGCGGCAGCACTGTCGCATCGCGCAGCAGGTACTGCGCGCGCGACGGAATGAACGCGACGCCGACACCGGCCGCGACCGACGTCAGCACCGACTGCACGTCCTCGGCCTGCTGTGTCACGTGCGGCACGAAGCGGCGCTCGACGCACCATCGATCGATCTGCGCGGCGAGCCCCGGGCCCCGCGCACGCTGCAGCGCGATGAAGCCGATCTCGTTGAGCACGTCGAGATCGGCCGGCACGCGCTTGAAGCCGAGATGCGGCGGCACCGCCAGCGCGAGCCCCTCGTCGATCACCTTGAACGACGACAAACCTTCGTCGGACGGCAGGCGCAGAAACCCAGCATCGAGCTTGCCCGCGCGCAGCCGGCGTGTCTGCTCGGACGACGACAGGTCGCTCAACGTGACCGCAATGCCCGGATTGCGGCGACGAAACTCCGCGACCCGCTTCGGCACGATCGTCAGCACCGACAGGCAAATGCCGAGCCGCAGATGCCCGCGCTGCCCGCTGGTCGCCTCCCGTGCGCGCGCGAGGATCTCGTCGGCATCGCGCACGAGCGCCTGCGCATCGGGCAGGAAACGCTCGCCGAACGGCGTCAGCTCCGCGCCGTGCCGCCCGCGCTCGAACAGCTTGCCGCCGAGGCTCGCCTCCAGCGCGCCGATCTGCTTGCTCAGTGCCGGCTGGCTCATGTGCAGCGCATCGGCCGCACGGCTGAAATGGCACAGCTCGGTGACGGTCAGGAACGTACGCAGCAGTTTCAATTCCATTCTTAAAAGGAATCGTAACGATTGAAACATTCATTTTACCGATCGAATGCAATGACGTTCAATACGGGCATGCCCTTCCCGGAACCGACTGTCATGCCCCTCGATCATGCCGCCGACTGCGTGGCCGACCAGCCGTGCGATGTGGCCGTCGCGAACGAACGCGCCGCCGCGGCCGATACGCGTGCACCGAAACGTCGTGCCGAACGCAGCGACGGACGCAGCCGCCGTTTTCGCTTCGGCGACGCGCTCGACGATCCGCCGCCGCGCGTGGTAACGGGGTCGATCGCGGTCAGTTTCGCGGTCGTGTCGCGGCGGAACTGGCCGCGTTAAGCGGTACCGGCCGCGCAAAGCCCCGCCATGTCGATCCGATACACGTTGCCGTCCGTGCCGACAACGTACAGCGCACGACCACGGCCGACCGCGCGTGCCACACCCACGGGCGCCGAGCCACCATTCAGCATGCGATACGCGCGTACCACCCGTACCTGGCCATCGGTGCCCGGACGCACGAGCTGCAACACGTCGCGATCGCCGTATGCCCCGCACAACAGCGCCACGCATTCACCGTGTTGCGCTTGGTCTTCCATCACCGCGAACGCGTGACTGCCCTTGACCGGAATACGCCATGACGCAACAGGCTGCCGGTCGCGCAAGTGGACGAGCGCGAATTCGCTGTAGTAATACAACCAGACGTCGTGGTCGCCTTGAACGTTGAGCGCATAACAGTCGTTGATCGGGCCCAGCCCCTCGGGCGGCGAGAACGCATGAAGCAGCTCGCCGCGCCGGCTCCAGGCGACCAGTCCGGACGCCCCGACCGGCGCCCCCCAGCCGAAATTGCCGAAGACACCTTCGTCGAAATAGGATGTCCAGATTTCCCCCGTGTCCGTGACCTGCACGGACCGGATGCCGTCGCCCAGCAGTATTTCTCCGCAACGCGTGCCGTCGCGGCGATAGAGGCGGCCGTTCAGGTCGAAGTCGTCCGGCCCGCGATAGCAGGATCGACAGCAAACCAGCAGCAGATCGTCTCCCACCGGCTGGATCTCGTGAATATCGAACGGTTCGTTGTCGACGACGAGATCGAGCAGCGTTTCGCCGTCCCGCCACGCAATCAAGCGATAGCGCCGCGCAGCCGACGGTGTCGTGATCGCGAACGAAGCGCCGTCGGAGCGTGTCCGGTCGTCGAGCGATTCCAGTGCAAATGCCGTGTACAACGCATCGTCCGCGCCGACGTTGAAGGCAACGAGTTCACCTGTCGCGGACAGGCTGTCGATCGATGCAAGCGGCAGCACGGGCAGCGCGTGCGGTTGGCGTGACATGGGTTCTCCTGACGATGAGCTCGCCATCTTGCCGGCCGTACCATCGTTTGTCACGCCGGCGCGACATATCGACGCAAAACGCGGCGCACCGCAGCGGCAGCCGGCAAAACAGCGCGCCGACGGCCGGCTGCTATCGTCATCCTCCCGCGATCGACCTTATAATTTCCCGCACCCGCTGACCGCCCATGCATTCCGCGCCGCCACCTCGCGCGTGGAAAGGAGACTTTCGCTTGACCGGCCTCATCGCGCGCGTGCCTCGCGCCCGGACCACGCTGATCCTCGCTCTCTCGTTCCTGCTGCTCGCGTTCGCCGCGAACGCGTCCGCGCAGCGCGCGCAGCCGCATCGCACCGCGCAGGCCCACGCGCATCCGCACAAGAAAGCCGTCAAGAAGAAACCCCACCGCAAGCACAAGGCGGTCAAGCATCGTCGCCCGAGTGCGAAGCATCAGACGATCAAGCGTCACGCCGCCCCGGCCCCGCATCGCCGCGCGAAGCGCACGACCGCCGTCCGCCCGCGCCCGGCCGCCGCGAAACCGCGCCTGATGGCAAGCTGCGGCTACACCCCGCGCGCGGTCAATGCCCTGCATTCACGCGCGGCCTACGTGCTCGACGTCGACTCCGGCACGCCGCTGCTGGCGCGCAACGCACGTTCGGTGCGGCCGATCGCGTCGATCTCGAAGCTGATGACGGCCGTCGTCGCGCGCGACGCCGACCGTCCGCTGAACGGCGTGCTGCGCGTCACCGCGCGCGACCGCGACACGATCAAGTTCACCGGCTCGCGCCTGCAGGTGGGTTCGGAACTGTCGCGCCGCGAGATGTTCCATATCGCGCTGATGTCGTCGGAAAACCGCGCGGCCGCCGCGCTGAGCCGCGACTATCCGGGCGGGCGCGCCGCGTTCGTCAACGCGATGAATCGCGAAGCGCGCCGGCTCGGCATGCACCATACGCACTTCCGCGAGCCGACCGGCCTGTCGCCGCACAACGTGTCGACGGCCGAGGATCTCGCGAAGCTCGTCGGCGCGGCGGCGCAGGACCCGCTGATCCGCTATTTCTCGACGGATACGTCCACCACCGTGCGCCCCGGCGATGGCGAGCTGGTGTACGTGAATTCCGACCCGCTCGTCCGCTACCGCCGCCTGCCGATCCGGCTGCAGAAAACCGGCTTCATCAACGAGTCGGGGCACGGCGTCGTGATGCGCATGCGTGTGAAGGGCCGCCGCGAAACGGTCGTGCTGCTCGGCGCACCGACGCGTGCAGGCGTCTCGAGCGATGCCATCAAGATCCATCGCTGGCTGTCCTGCTCGATCCAGTGAGCGCGCGGGCGGCCGGCGCAGTCACCTACGGGAGCGCAGCCATGCACGACGAATACCGCTTCAACGCATTTGGCCGTCTACTCGCCGTCGTGCGCAAGGACGACCGCTGGGCCGTGTTCGATCTCGGCACCGAAGGCAAGCGACGCGCGGCCAACCTGCACATTCCGTCCGCGCTCGCCGCCGACGAACTCGCGCAATACCTCGGCGACCTGCTGCACGAGAGCGCGACCCCGAGATACAACGAGGTCGTACCGGTCCCGCTCCGCGGCGCGTAACCGCACACCCGGCCGTACCTCGATCCGGCGGTCAATTCGACAGCTAAACTTGCAAGTTTAGCTGTCGTGTTCTATGATCCGCCGCATGAACCCTCCACGCAAATCCGGCGTTTCCGCCGATATCGTCGCTGCCGACCTGACCCTCGCGGTCGGCCAGCTGGTCCGCCGGCTCCGCTCCGAGATCGAATCCGACGGGCTCGGCATGTCCCAGACGAGCGCGCTCGCGCGACTCCAGCGGCACGGGCCGATGACGACCGCCGATCTCGCGCGCGCCGAAGCGATGAAGCCTCAATCGATGAAGGCGATTCTCGCGAGCCTCGAGGAAGACGGTCTCGTCGAGCGCGAACCGCATCCGACCGACGGACGCCAGATCCTGTTCCGGTTGACCGCGGCCGGCCTCGACGCGCGGCTCAAGCGCAACGCCGCCAAGCACAAGTGGCTCGGCGCCGCGATCGAGCAGCTCGACCCCGCAGACATCGACACGCTCGCCGCCGCGATCCCGCTGATCCGCCGCATCGGCGAGCAGTGAACCCGGCCCGCGCGCCCCGCAGCATTCGCGCGCACGGCTTTTCTCGTCCCTTCCACGGAGCCCCCATCATGAGCGCAACCCGTCTCGACACGAACACGGCACTCGTCGTCATCGACCTGCAGAAAGGCATCGTCGCCCTCCCCACCGCGCACCCGGTCGAGCCGGTGGTCGCACACAGCCGCGCGCTGCTCGACGCATTCCGCAGCCGCGGCCTGCCGGTGGTGCTCGTCAACGTCGCCGGCGTTGCGCCGGGCCGCACGCAGCAGCAGGCGCGCACCGGTGCGCTGCCCCCCGACTGGACCGAGCTCGTCCCCGAACTGAACCGTCAACCCGGCGACCACGTCGTGACGAAAAAGACCTGGGGCGCGTTTACCGGCACCGGCCTCGACGCGCACCTGAAGGCCGCCGGCGTCACGCAGATCGTGCTGGCCGGCGTCGCGACGAGCATCGGCGTCGAGTCGACCGCACGGCAGGCGCACGAACTCGGCTACAACGTCACGCTCGCCATCGACGCGATGACCGACCTCAACGCGGACGCACATGCGAACAGCGTCGAGCGCCTGTTCCCGCGCCTCGGCGAGACGGGCACGACGCAGGACATCGTCGCGCTGCTCGACCGGCGCGGCGCGTGAGCGGCGAACGCGCGCAGCCGGCGCCGCGCCGCGCGGCCGGCCGGCTCGATCCGTCGATCTGGAAGGTCGGCGCGGTCGCCACGCTCGGCTCGCTGCTGTCGCAGCTCGACGCGACGATCGTCAACGTGTCGCTGTCGAGCCTCGCGACCGACCTGCACGCGAGCCTCGCGACGATCCAGTGGGTGACAAGCGGCTACCTGCTCGCGCTGACGCTGGTGCTGCCGCTGAACGGCTGGCTCGTCGACCGGATCGGCGCAAAGGCGCTGTATCTGTGGTGCTTCTCCGCGTTCACGCTCACGTCCGCCCTGTGCGGGCTCGCATGGTCCGCGCCGTCGCTGATCGCCTTCCGCGTGCTGCAAGGGGTCAGCGGCGGGCTGCTCGCGCCGATGGCGCAGATGATGATCGCGCGTGTCGCCGGCCAGCAGATGGCGCGTGTGATCGGCTATGCGGCCGTGCCCGTGCTGCTCGCGCCGATCCTCGGCCCGGTCGTGGCCGGCGCGATCCTGCAACACGCGTCGTGGCGCTGGCTGTTTCTCGTGAACCTGCCCGTCGGCGTGCTGGCGCTCGCGCTGGCCGCGCGGTTCCTGCCCGCCGACCGCGACGACGCGCAACGGCGCACGCTCGACTGGGTCGGCCTCGCGCTGCTGTCGCCGGGGCTCGTGCTGTTCCTGTACGGCATCGAGCGGATCAACGAAGCGCCCGGCATCGCGGCGATCGTCGTGTCGGCGCTGTTGCTCGCCGCGTTCCTGCGGGTCGAGACGCGCAACGGCGACGATGCGCTGATCGACCTTGCGCTGTTTCGCGGCAAGGTGTTCGGCGCGGCCGCGTCGACGCAGTTCCTGTCGAACGGCGCGCTGTTCGCGGGCCAGATGCTGATTCCTGTGTTCCTGATCCAGGCGTGCGGGCGCACGCCCGGCGAAATGGGCTGGCTGCTCGCGCCGATGGGCCTCGGCATGCTCGTCACGTATCCGTCGATGGGCGCGCTGACGAGCCGGTTCGGTGTGCGCCGGCTGGCCTCGGCCGGCGCCTTGCTCGCACTCGCCGCGACGCTGCCGTTCGTGTTCCTCGCGCTGACCGGCTACGATCCTTACCTGCTCGTGCCGGCGCTGTTCCTGCGCGGCATGGGCCAGAGCGCGATCGGCGCGCCGTCGATTGCCGCCGCGTATGCGTCGGTCGAGCGCCGCAACCTGCCGATGGCGACGACCTCGCTCAATATCGTGCAGCGTCTCGGCGGCCCGACGTTCACCACCGTGTGCACGCTGTTCCTCGCATGGCGGCTGCAGGTCGAATCGGCGGCGGGCGGCGGCACGCCGGCAAACGCGTATGCGTGGGCGTTCGGCCTGCTTTGCGTGCTGCACGCGGCAAGCGTCGTCACGACGCTGCGCCTGCCGTTGTGGTCGGCCGGCGCGGGCGGGCAGCCGGCCGGCACCGCGCGCGCCGGTTCGCGCTGACCTTCGGGCGGCCGCACGTGTCGTGCGGCCGCCCCGCTACGGCAGCCACATCGGCACGATCGAGATCACGAGCAGCACGCCGAGCGCCGCATTCAGGCAGTGCCACTGCCGCTCCGTGCGCAACACCCGCGCGAACAGCAGCCCGGCGAAACACCAGAGCGACAGCGACGCCATCGCGGCCACGCCGAACGCCAGCCCGAGCAATATGCCGAGCCGGGCCGGGCCGGACGCGAGCGCGGCGAACGACGCGGCCGCGCCGAGCGTCATCGCCCAGCCTTTCGGGTTGTGCCAAAGCATCCAGACGCCGCTGATGAAACCCTGCGGCCGGTGCACCTCGGCATCCAGCCGCGGCTTGCCGCCGCGCCCGATGCGCACGGCCAGCCACACGAGGTACACCGAACCGACCGCCTTCATCACGAGTTGCAACGCAGGCAGCGCAAGCAGCACGCCGCCGAGCCCGGCCGCGGCCGCCGCAGCCATCGACGCCAGGCCGGCCGCGATGCCCGCCATCATCGGCAGCGAACGCCGATAGCCGAAATGCGCGCCCGACGCAGTGGCGAGCGTCGTCGCGCCGCCCGGCGTCACGGTGGACACGATCACGAACAGCATCAGCGGCAGGTAGTCTCGGAACGGCACGGAAGCTCCCGGTTGGCGTCGTCGAAGCCCTGTTTTACGCGCGATCCCGCCATTACGACAGCGAAAGCTTTTTATGCCTGTCATTAGCGTTCATAATGCGCCGCATGGCACGTCATCTCGACATCGCGCTGCTGCGCGCCTTCGTCACGGTCGCCGATCATCGCAGCATGACGGCGGCCAGCCGCGCGCTGCACCTGACGCAAGGCGCGATCAGCCAGCAGGTCGCGCGGCTCGAAACGCTGTCCGGCCCGCTGTTCGTCCGCGAGCACCGCAACCTGCTGCTCACGGCGGACGGCGAGCGGCTGCTCGGGCAGGCGCGCCGGCTGCTCGCCGTGCACGATGCGCTGCTGGCCGACATGACGGCCGGCGCGGTCGACGGCACCGTGCGCCTCGGCGCGCCGCAGGATCTCGTCGGCACCTGTCTCGCGCCGATCCTGAAAGGCTATGCGCAGGCGCATCCGCAGGTCGCGCTCACGCTCGTGTGTGAGGCGTCGCCGGAGCTGCACCGGGGGCTCGCGCAGGGCGAACTCGACGTCGCGCTGATCGAGGCGCCGGTCGGGCCGTCACGCGGCGAGTGCATCGCCGTCGACCGCCTGGTCTGGGTTGGCGCGAAAGGCGGCACCGCGTACCGGAACACGCCGCTGCCCGTATCGATGGTCGCGCCGACCTGCGCGTTCCGCCCGACGGTGCTCGACGCGCTGCGCGGCTGCGATCGCGCGTGGCGCACCGTGTTCGAGAACGGCAGCATCGACGCCACCACCGCGACCGTGCGCTCCGACCTCGCCGTCACCGCCTGGCTCGCGTCGACCGTGCCGGCCGACCTCGACATCCTGCCGGCCGGCAGCGGCCTGCCCGCGCTGCCGAACTTCGCGATCAACCTTCATCTGCCGCGCGGCCAGCACACGCCGGCCGCGACGGAACTCGCCCGCCACCTGCGCAACGGCTTCGCGCGCCTGCGCGCGGCCGCATAGGGCCGACGCTACACGGTGCCCGGCTCCTGCGGCGCCGGCGTCGTGCCGGCGGCCTCGAGCGCCTGGTGCAGCGTCGGGAAGATGCACGACGCGCCGACGATCTCCGTGATCCGGTGGCGATCCATGTCCGCGCGCAGGTAGCGGTTGACACGCCCGAACAGCACGCCGATCCCGCGCGCGTGCAGCATCCTGACGAGATCGGTCAGCGTACGCGCAGCCGAATAATCGATGTCGGTGACGGCCCCCGCATCGATGACGAACCAGCGCGCCGGCACCGGCGCCGCATCGACAAGCTCGGTCACTTCGGCGGCGAACAGGTGGTCGTTCGCGAAAAACAGGTCGGAGCCGAACCGGTAGACGATCAGCCCCGGTGCCGTCATCGCGCCCCGCCGCGTGGGCACCGGCTGCCACCTTCCGTTCCCTTCGACCGGTTCGAGCACCATCGTGTGCGGCTGGTAGCTGTGGCGCACGTGCCGCATCAGCGACAGCGCGACGGCCAGCAGGATGCCGTGCTCGACGCCGACCGTCACGACGGCCACGGCCGTGACCAGCGCAAGCGTGAACTCGCCGGGGCTTTCCCTGCGGATCGCGGCGAGGCTGCGCACGTTGATCAACCCGAGCGCGATCGTGAACACGATGCCGGCCAGCACCGCATGCGGCAGATACTGCAGCGTCGTGCTGAAGAACAGCAGGACCACCGCCACCACGGCCGCAAACGCGAGATGCCCGATCTGGCTGCGCACGCCCGCGCCGTCGGCCATCGCCGTCTGCGTCGGGCTGCCGTTGACGACGAACGCGCCACCCACCGCCGCCGCGGCATTCGCGGCCGCGAGGCCGAGGATGTCGGCATTGGTATCGACGTCCTCGCGATACTGCTGCGCGAACACGCGCGCGGCGGCCGCGCTCTGCGCAATGATCATCACGAAACACGACGCGGCGACCGGCACGAGATCGAGGAACTGCTGCCACGTGACGGACGGCCAGCGCAGCGGCGGCAGCCCGCCCGCGACCGGCCCGAGCACCGCGATGCCGTGCGCGGCGAATCCGAACGTGCCGCTCGCCGCGATGCTGCCCGCGACCGCGATCATCGGCATCGGCACGCGCGGCAGGAACCGCTTGCCGGCGAGAATCGCGACGACGACGAGCGCCGCGAGCGCGAACGTCGGCCGGTTCGTGTGGACGAGATGCGTGACGACGTAGTCGAGCTGCGCCAGGCTGCGCGACGCCGGGTACGGCACGGCCAGCCCGAGCATGTCGCCGAGCATCGCGATCGACACCTGCACGCCGACGCCGGCGAGAAAGCCGACCAGCACCGTGCGCGACAGGAAATCGGCGAGAAAACCGAGCTTGAAGATGCGTGCGAGCAGCAGCATCGCGGCGGTCAGCAGCGCGACCATGCCGGCCAGCGCCGCGTATTCGGCGCTGCCGGCCGGCGCCATCGACGACAGCCGGCTCGCGAAGATCGTCGCGGTCGCGGAATCGGCGGCCACCACCAGATGCCGCGACGCGCCGAAGATCGCGAACGCGACGAGCGGCAGGCACACCGTGTAGAGGCCGGTGACGGCCGGCATGCCGGCGATGCGCGCGTAGCCGAGCACCTGCGGGATGTCCATCGACGCGAGCGAAATGCCCGCGAGAATGTCGCGGACGGCCCCGCCACGGCGGATCGGGAGGATGCCTTTCAGC
Organism: Burkholderia sp. ZZQ-2; assembly: GCF_050768715.1. Taxonomy (NCBI): domain Bacteria; kingdom Pseudomonadati; phylum Pseudomonadota; class Betaproteobacteria; order Burkholderiales; family Burkholderiaceae; genus Burkholderia; species Burkholderia sp. ZZQ-2. Next base: position 24,294 of record NZ_LDVA01000310.1, read on the forward strand.
AGCCGCACGCCTGACGGGCGGCTTTCGTTGGAATCTTGCATGCGTGAAGTGCGTGAATACGGGGTGACGTGGTTCGCGAAGTCGTTCGCGCATCGTGCCCCCGGCAGGCATCGCATGGCAAGTGCGCGAAGGCGGCACGTGTCGCTCACCGTCGACGGATGGCCCGCGCGCGAAGGCGAACGGCACGTCGACAACCCTGCGACGCCCGCATGATTGCATGGATCGCCGTGCACGCGCATTGAAGCGCGCAGGCCCGCCGCAGCGGCGTCGCGCCGATTCCGGACGAACCGGCGGCGCATCCGGCAAGCCACGCGCGCACCGGCTTGCGGTGACGCGCTTTCGTCACCCGCCCTCACCCGATTGCAGAGGAGACCTGCGCAATGGTGAGCCGATCCGGGAGCCGCGCGCCGCGCGTTCACGGCGACGTGCCTGGAACCCGATGGCACAATCACGGTCCCTTTCATGCGCCCTTCACCGGGCGCGCGCCGCGTCGCGGCGCCGATTCAACGCACGAGAAGGCCCCTGTTTGCCCCTATGACCCTGAACGAATCCTGGTTTGCGCCGCTCGTCGGCATCCTCATCCTGCTCGCCGCCGCCGGCGCGATCACCGCCGTCGTCCATTTCCTGCTGTTCCGCGTGGTCGCGCGGCTCGCGCGGCTTTCCGCCACGCGCGTCGACGACGCGCTGTTCGAGTTCGGCGCATTCAAGTGGCTGAACCGCATCGTCCCGTTCGTCGTGATCAAGCTCGGGCTCGGCGCGGTGCCCGGCATTCCCGATACGGCCGCGCAGGTCGCCGACAAGGCGCTGTTCGCGCTGATCGTGTTCCTCGTGACGATGACCGTGAGCGCGACGCTTTCGGCGCTCGAACACGCGCATCGCACGTACCAGCGCGACCAGCCGCGCCTGTCGCTGAAAGGCGCGATGCAGCTCGTCAAGCTCGTGATGTTCATCACGGCCGCGCTTGTCGTGATCGGCGACGCAACCGGCAAGCAGATCGGCCTGCTGCTGTCCGGCATCGGTGCGATGTCGGCGGTGCTGATGCTGATCTTCAAGGACACGCTGCTCGGCCTCGTCGCGGGCGTGCAGTTGTCGTCGAACGACATGCTGCGGATCGGCGACTGGATCACGATGCCGTCGGCCGGCGCGGACGGCACGGTCATCGACATCACGCTGAACACCGTCAAGGTCGCGAACTTCGATCACACGATCATCACGGTGCCCACGTGGAAACTGATCACCGAGAGCTACCAGAACTGGCGCGGGATGACCGAGGCAGGCGGGCGCCGCATCAAGCGCGCGCTGTTCGTCGACGCGACGAGCGTGCGTTTTCTTTCGAACGACGAGATCGAACGGCTCGAACGCCTGACGCTGCTGAAGGACTATCTCGAGGACAAGGTCGACGCGATCGAACAATGGAACGGCACGCTCGGCGCGGCCGGCGACTGCCCGGCGAACCGCCGCCAGCTGACGAATCTCGGCACGTTCCGCGCGTATGTCGCGAACTACCTGAAGGGCCATCCGCGCATCCGCCGCGACATGACCTGCATGGCGCGGCAACTGCCGCTCACGGCCGAAGGCATTCCGCTCGAACTGTACTGCTTCACCGACACGACGACCTGGGTCGACTATGAAGCCATCCAGTCCGACCTGTTCGATCACCTGATCGCGGTGCTGCCGGAATTCGGGCTGCGCGTGTACCAGCACCCGTCGGGTTTCGACATGCGGCAGATGGCCGGCGTCGTGCAAGCCGGGCTGCAGGCGCCGCACGCGGGATGACGCACGACACGGCGGCCGGCCATCGGCCGCCTGCCGCCAGGCATGGCGGCACTCACCTCACCGCGCCGCGCACTCCGACGCGAGCCGCCCGAGCACCTTCAGCGCATCCTCGATCTGCCGCGACCACGGATAGCTGTAGTTGAGCCGGATGAAATGCCGATAATCGGTGCCGGCCGAGAACATGTGCCCGGGCCCGACCGTGATCCGCTCCGCGAGGGCCAGTGCATACAGCTTCATCGCGTCGACCTGCTTCGGCAGCTCGACCCACAGCACATACCCGCCCTGCGGCTGCGACAGCCGCGTGCCTTCCGGAAAGAAGCGCCGCACCATCGCGCTCATCAGGCTCGCCTGCTGTGCATACAGCTTGCGCATGCGCCGCAGGTGAAAGTCGTAGCCGTCGTGCTTCAGGTACTCGGCGATCGCGAGCTGCTCGATCGCGGGCGTCGCGAGCGTGTTCAGGAATTTCAGCTTCTCGACCTGGTCGCGGTAGCGGCCCGGCATCGCCCAGCCGATCCGGTAGCGCGGCGACAGGCTCTTCGTGAACGACGCGCAATGCAGCACGAGCCCGTCGCGGTCGAACGACTTCAGTGCGCTCGGTGTCGTGTCGCCGAAGTGCAGCTCGTGATAGACATCGCTCTCGATCGCCGGCACATCGTGCTTCGCCAGCAGCTCGACGAGCGCGCGCTTGCGCGCGTCGGGCATCTGGAAGCCGAGCGGATTCTGGAAATTCGGCATCACCATGCACGCGGCGATGCGCTCGCGTTCGAGGATTCGTTCGAGCGCGTCGAGATCGATGCCGTCACCCGGGTGCGTCGCGACTTCCAGCGCACGCATGCCCATCCGCTCGATCGCGTGCAGCATCGCGTAGAACGTCGGCGACTCCACCGCGATCGTGTCGCCCGGCCGCGCGACGGCCTGCAGGCACAGGTTGATCGCCTCGGTCGCGCCGATCGTCACCACGATCTCGCCGGGTTCGACCGCGATCCCGCGCTCCGCGTAGCGCCGCGCGATCTGGCGGATCAGCTCCTGGTTGCCGGGCGGCAGATCGTCGATCACGCCCCAGCGGGTGCGGCGGCGGCCGATCGTCTGCGCATAGCGCGCGAGACGCTGCACCGGAAACTGCGACGCATCGGGATACGGCGAGCCGAGCGGCACAGCGTCGTCGCGCGCGATCGAACGCAGCGTCGACAGCACGAGCCGGCTCACGTCCACGGCCGACGGTTCCGCCGCCGGCGCCGACATGTGCAGTTCGGCCTCGGCGGGCGCCGACGCGCGCGCACGGACGAAGTAGCCCGATTGGGGCCGGCTCTCGATCAGGCCACGGCTTTCCAGCACGAGGTACGCGCGCAGCACGGTCGTGACGCTGAGCTGCTGCTGGCGGCTCGCCTGCCGCACCGACGGAATCCGCTCGCCGGGCCGATATACGCCACGCTCGATCTGCGCCTGGAGATCGTCGGCCAGTTGTTCGTAACGCTTCACGCGCCTCCCTTTCAACTTCCCTTCAACAACACAGTTGCGATCCGCACTGCCTGAATGGCCGAAACTGTACTCTTTTTTGAAGCGAACAGGTGTACACACAGCCGAACAGGGCCCGCGCGTACTCTGCGGCCATCGACCCCGACACCCGTTGCATCATGAAAAAGAAATTCGCTACCGCGCGCATCGAACCGTACACCCACCCGGCCGCCGGCTGGGGGGCGCTGAAGGCCGTCACGATCAACCTGATCAAGGAAAAGGTCACCGGCGGCAACTACCGCACGCTGCTGCGCCAGAACCAGCCGGACGGCTTCGACTGCCCCGGCTGCGCATGGCCCGACCGCCAGCACGCATCGACGTTCGAATTCTGCGAAAACGGCGTGAAGGCCGTGGCCGCCGAAGCGACCAGCAAGCGCGTGACGCCCGAATTCTTCGCCGCGCACACGGTCACCGAGCTGCTCGAACAGACGGACTTCGAACTCGAGCAGCACGGCCGGCTCACCGACCCGATGGTGTACGACGCGCAGACCGACCGCTACGTGCCGATCGCATGGGACGACGCGTTCGAGCTGATCGCGCGCCACCTGCGCGCGCTGCCCGATCCGAACCAGGCCGCGTTCTACACGTCCGGGCGCGCGAGCAACGAAGCGGCGTTCCTGTACCAGCTGCTCGTGCGGCTGTACGGCACGAACAACTTTCCCGACTGCTCGAACATGTGCCACGAGGCGACGAGCCGCGGGCTGCCGCCGTCGGTCGGCGTCGGCAAGGGTACCGTCACGCTCGACGATTTCGAGCACGCCGACACGCTGCTGATCTTCGGCCAGAACCCGGCCACCAACCACCCGCGGATGATGGGCGAGCTGCGCGAATGCGCGAAGCGCGGTGCGACGATCGTGTCGATCAACCCGCTGAAGGAGCGCGGCCTCGAACGCTTCGCCGATCCGCAAAGCCCGATCGAGATGCTGACGATGTCGGGCACGAAGATCGCATCGACGTTCATCCAGCCGACGATCGGCGGCGACTTCGCGCTGATCAAGGGGATCGCGAAGCGCGTGCTCGAACTCGACGACGCCGCGCGCGCCGCCGGTGCGCCGCGCGTGCTCGACACCGCGTTCATCGGCGAGCACACGGCCGGCTTCGACGCGTTTGCCGACGATCTTCGCAACGAAAGCTGGTCCGCGCTGACCGCCGAAAGCGGCGTGCCGTACGAACAGATCGACAGCCTCGGGCAGCTCTACGCGCGCAGCGAACGCGTGATCGCGACGTGGGGGATGGGCATCACGCAGCACAAGCATTCGGTCGCGACCGTGCAGATGCTGACGAACCTGATGCTGATGCGCGGCAACATCGGCCGTCCCGGCGCCGGCCTGTGCCCGGTGCGCGGCCACTCGAACGTGCAGGGCAACCGCACGGTCGGGATCGAGGAAAAACCGTCGCAGGCGTTCCTCGACCGGCTCGGCCACGTGTTCGATTTCGAACCGCCGCGCCACCACGGCTACGACGTCGTCGAGACGATCGAAGGCATGCTCGAAGGCCACGTGAAGGTGCTGATCGGCCTCGGCGGCAACTTCGCGATGGCGACGCCCGACACGCCGCGCACGTGGGAAGGCATGCGCCGCTGCGATCTTTCCGTGCACATCACGACGAAGCTGAACCGCAGCCACCTGATCCACGGCCGCGACGCGCTGATCCTGCCGACGCTCGGCCGCACCGAGATCGACCTGCAGGACAACGTCGCGCAAGGCGTGACGGTCGAGGATTCGATGAGCATGGTCCACGTGTCGTACGGGATGAACAAGCCGGCCTCGCCGAACCTGATGTCGGAGCCCGCGATCGTCGCGCACATCGGCCATGCGCTGTTCGGCAGCGGCAAGATCGACTGGCTCGCCTACAAGGACGATTACGCGAAGATTCGCGACGCGATCGAGGCCACCCTCGACGGCTTCTACGACTACAACACGCGCATCGCGCGGCCGGGCGGCTTCCACCTGCGCGTCGCGTCGCGCGACCGCGAATGGCTCACGCCGACCGGCAAGGCGAACTTCATCGCACACCCGCTGCCCGCCGACACGCCGATCCAGCGCGCCCGTGCGCTGCACGGCGAACGCCTGATGACGCTGATGACGACGCGCTCGCACGACCAGTACAACACGACCGTCTACGGGCTCGACGACCGCTATCGCGGCGTGTTCGGCCAGCGCCGCGTGGTGTTCGCCAACCGCGACGATCTCGCGATGCTCGGCCTGAAGGCCGGCGAATGGGTCGACATGGAAACCGTGTGGCACGACGGCATCGAGCGGCGCGCGGACGGCTTCCTGCTCGTCGAGTACGACATCCCGCGCGGCTGCATCGGCGCGTACTACCCGGAAACCAACCCGCTGGTGCCGCTCGACAGCGTCGGCGACGTGTGCAACACGCCGACGTCGAAGTCGGTACCCGTGCTGCTGCATCGCGCGGCCGCGCCGGCATCGATCGCCGCCTGACGGAGCACGGCGATGATCGTTCGTCCGCGCGAGCACTGGCTGCGGATGCTGCTCGTCTGGAACGGGTCGGTGCTGCCGACCATCCTGCCGCAACTCGTGCTGACGCTCGCGATCAGCGTCGTCGCGGTGTGGGGCGGCGGCCGCGTGCTCGGCGAGAAGGTGCCGCTGAACCCGACGCCGTTCACGCTGATCGGCCTCACGCTCGCGATCTTCGCGGGGTTTCGCAACAACGCGAGCTACGAACGCTACCGCGAGGGCCGTCAGCTGTGGGGCGGCGTGCTGACCGCCACGCGCACGCTGGTATCGCAGGCGCTCTGCTACGGCGCGATCGACGATGACGACGCGTCACGGCAGGCGTTCGTGCGCAAGGTCGTCGCGTTCGTCTATGCGCTGAAGCATCAGCTGCGCGGCACCGATCCGGCGACCGACCTGCGCACGCTGCTCGACGGCGCCGCCTGTACGCGCATCGCCGCCGCCCGGTATGCGCCGGTCGCGATCGTTCACGAACTGCGCGAAGCATTCGCCGCGCGCGCCGACGCCGGGCGTCTCGCCGATACGCGACTGTGGATGCTCGACGCGCGCCTCGACGATCTCGTCGCGATGGTGAGCGGCTGCGAACGCATCGCGTCGACGCCGATCCCGTTCTCGTACGACGTGCTGCTGCACCGGACGATCTATGCGTACTGCGTGCTGCTGCCGTTCGGCCTCGTCGATTCGATCGGCGCGGCAACGCCGTTCGTCACCGTGTTCGTCGCCTATACGCTGATCGCGCTCGACGCGATCGCCCATGCGATCGCCGAACCGTTCGGCGACGGGCCGAACCATCTCGCGCTCGATGCCATGACGCGGACGATCGAGCGCACGCTGCTCGAACTGAACCGCGAGCCGCTACCGGCGGAAGTGACGCCCGGCAAGGCCTATCGCCTCAGTTGACGCGCGGGCCGCCGCTCGCGCCCCCCGCTGCCCCTCCACCCGTCAGCCCGTCAATCCCGGCGACCGCGCAGAAAGCCGTCATGCGCGGCCGCCGTCTCCGCGATCGTCCGCAGCAGCACGACACCGCGCAGCAGCGCGCGCCCGTCGTCGCTGTCGACCTCGGTCACGCGCCGCAGCAGCACGCGGGCCGCCGCGCCGCAAGCCCGCTCGAGCCGGGCGAAATCCGCGAGCCCGACCCGCCCCCGCACCAACGCGACCGCACGGCGCGCCGCCGGCTCGCGCGCCGCCAGTTCGGCCAGCGCCAACAGGCTGTCGCCGATCGTCCAGGCCGCGAGCAAGTCGCGCAGGTCGCGCTCGATGAGGGTGGCCGGCAGACGGCCCGCGAAGCCGAGCTCGCGCCCGAGACGGTCGGCCGTGCGGCTCAGCCACGCGCTCGCCGGCCACGCCCGTGGATTGCGTGCGATGCGTGCGAGGTCGGCGCGCACCGCGCAATGCAGGCGCCGCCGGCTCGCGCCGGGATCGCCGGGGAACACGAGCGCGAACACCATCGCGCCAAACGCGATGCCGAGCAGCGTGGCGAGCGCCGAATTGAGAAAGGCGGCGTCGCCGATGCGCGCCGTATTGTCCGGCGACGTGAAATTCCAGAAGAAGATCGAGAAGCCGCTGCCGATGCCGGCCGCACGCGGATGGCGCATCGCGATGCCCGCGCCGATCGTGAACACGCCGAGGATGTATGCGAGCATCTCGAAGCCCGACACCGCCGGCAGCAGCACGAAGTTGCAAAGGGCGCCCGCGACCGCCGCGCAGGCGGCTCCTTTCAGGAAGCCGACGGTGGCGCCCACCGAGTTCGGGCGCGTCGAGAACAGCGCGCAGACCACCCCCGTGATCGCGACGAACCCGGCGCCCGACGGCCACGCCGTCACGATCCAGAACGCCGCGGCGATCAGCACCGCGATGAACGCGCGCATCCCGTTGTGCCACGCGAGCACCGGATCGTGGTGGAACGCATAGCGCACCCGCGACGCCGGCGGATTCGGCAGATCCAGCCGCGCCTTGCCCGCAAAGGCGGCGTCAAACCCGGCAAGCAGCGCCGCCAGCCGGTCGAGCGTGAGCAGGCGCGACGGGTCCGAGCCGGCCGGCTCCGCGGCC